>JAYTVV010000215.1:0-22276 GCA_043743795.1 Geobacteraceae bacterium | reverse complement strand
CCTGTCGGTCCGCAGCAAACTTGTTGCAACCAAATCATTCTCCGCCAACCCTGTCGGCGTCGGTGATTCGTCCACAATGACCATCACCCTGCAGAACATAAACACTACTGCCATCTCCGGCGTTGCTTTCAGTGATGATTACGCCGCCCAGGGCCTTAACCTGGTCAACGCCGCAGCAGCCAACGCCGTCGCCGGTGCCGGCTGCCTTGGCACCCTGACCGGAGCCAACGGCGGCACTTCACTGGTACTGTCAGGAGCGACCGTCCCCGCCGGCATCGCATGCAGTTACTCGATCAGCATCAAAGGCACATCGGCGGGATCCTACAGCAACAGCACCGGCACAATCACATCGGCTGAAGCTGGAAGTACAGCCGCGGTTACCGCAACCTTGGATATAAAAAATGTGGTAGTGACCAAAACCTACGGTACGACGACAATCCCCTTGACCGGCACGTCGATTCTGACCTTTATCCTGACCAACGGCGCCGGCGGCGCCAGCAGTCCAGCTCAAGCAAACCTGACCTTCACCGACACTCTGACGGTTGGTTCCGGCCTGACGGTTCTCTCCGTATCTGCGCTCAGCGGTTCCGGTTGTTCGGCAACAGTACCGACCTTCAATTCCTCCAGCGACCCTTCGGTCACACTGACCGGTGCCACCATGGCATCCGGAACTATAACCTGTACTTTTACTGCCACAGTAAGGGGAAACACGGCTGGAACCTATCTCAATGACAGCACCAGATTCAGCGGCGGCCCCCCCGGTATAGACTACACTACTGCCAGTTCCACGCTGACGGTGTCGGCCGGCACCACGGTTTCAGGCACCGTTTATTCGGATGCAAATCATAATGCGTACCTGGATGGCAGTGAATCCGGTACCGGTCAGACGCTATATGTCAAGCTGCTATCGGGGGGCTGTTCTGGCACTTTCGTTCAGGCAGTTGCAGCCACGCCGGGTACCGGCGCTTACAGTCTGCCCGGAGTTTCCCCCGGCAGCTACTGCCTGCTGCTGTCTACCAACAACCTGTCTGATGCCAGCGCCGGTACGCCGTCCGCCTGGCTGGCTCTGGAAGGTGCAGGTGGCGAACTGGTCAGCGTGACTGCGACTCCGGCTTCAGGCCAGAATTTTGGCATCTACAACGGCAGCAAAATAAACGGCCGCGTATTTGCAGATATCGGCACTGGCGCTGCTGCCAACAATGGTGCGCAGGAGGGTGGCGAACCGGGGATTTCCGGTGTATCAGTAAAAGCCACCGACAACAGCGGTGCAACGATCCACGATGCCGCTGGTACCAACGGCAACGGCGACTTTATTCTCTGGGTACCGGCCTCTGCCGGCGCAAATCCGGTCAAGATTGTGGAGAGCAATTCAGGCAGTTACATCTCGACCGGCGGTGCGGCTGGCACGACCGGCGGCAGCTATGACCGCAGTTCGGACACCATATCCTTCACTAATACCGTTGGCACAAGCTACAGCGGCCTGCTGTTCGCCGACGTGCCCGACAACCGTTTCCAGACCGACAACGCCGCATCAGCCCTCCCCGGCACGGTTATGTTCTACTCTCACAGCTTTACCGCCGGCAGCGGCGGGAGTGTCACTTTCAGCAGTACAGCTGCAGCATCACCGGCTATATCCGGATGGAACGAGGTATTTTATCGGGACCTGAACTGTAACGGCACTCTGGACAGCGGCGAGCAGCAGATCACATCCGCGGTTTCACTGGCCGCAGCGGAACAGCTCTGCATCATCGTCAAGGAATTCGTGCCGGCCAATGCTTCGGTCGGTGCCGCCAACCTGACCACAACGACTGCGACTTTCTCCTACAGCAATGCCGGCCCAGCACTGTCACGAGGTTACTCGCGAACAGACCTGACGACCGTAAGCACTTCATCAGGAGCGGGGCTGACGCTGACAAAAAGTGTGGACAAACTGTCCGCCCTGCCCGGAGACGCCATCACCTACACCATTACCTACGGCAATAACAGCAGCGGCCCCTTGAGCAACATGATTATTCACGACAGTGTCCCGGCCTTCACGATCAGCCCGCTTGCCTGCTGTGTCAACCCTTCCTCAGTCTGTCTCGGCTCGGCAACGGCATCCTTTCCCGCCTCAGTTTCGGCCTGTTCGGCATCTATTGCCGGAGAATCCATTACCTGGACTCTGACCGGCACACTTGCCCCCGGGGCTGCGGGCAAGGTCAAGTTCGGCGTGACTGTCCAGCCGTAACACCGCTCTCCGCGCACACGTATCTGCGAATCCCGCCTGAAATCGGGTTCGCAGATACGTTCCATAAAACCACCCGCCACAAAAATCACTCCCGCCAGCCCACAAGATATGCTACAGTTGTGCACTTTTATCCAAAGGACTGTTCATGCTGATTCCCAATACATCCCCCACCTTCCTGCCGTGGGAAGATACTGACCCCGCTCCGTCATGGGGTGAGATATTTGGTAACAATAATCCACTGGCTCTTGAAATCGGCTGCGGCGTTGGTGATTTTGTCGTACAGATGGCGGTTCTGCATCCTGACATCAATTTTATTGCACTCGATTTTTATAACAAGGGGTGTATAAAAACCTGTAAACGAATCGACAAGAGCGGATTGACCAACGTACGGGTACTGCGGGCCGAAGCACGCAGTTTCATTGACGCCTGCATACCGGCTCATTCACTGCGAATGGTCGTCATCAACTGCCCTGACCCCTGGCCCAAACTGCGGCACCGAAAAAGACGCCTGGTTAACGCAGGGTTTGTCACCTACCTGTCGGGCTTTATGCAGCCAGGAGCTGATTTATATTTTGCGACTGACTTTGTTGACTACGGTCTGGATGTTGCGGAGTTTATGGCTGTTCAACCGGGAGTGACGAATCAGCTTGCTCCCGATACATTCCGGCATGCCCTGGAAGGGTATCCGGTCTCAAAATATATGCGCCGTTTTCTGGATTTGGGGCAGCCGATTTATTACGTTCATTACCGCGCGATATAATACCAATTTCAAATCAAAGATGGATTCAAGGCGGCGAGGATCGGAGCGACGAAAGCATACCCGTCAGTATGTTGAGGAGCTGAGGACGAGCCAACGAAGAAGACATTTTGATTTGGAATTGGAATAAGGTACCGGCTGGAGGGCACCATGGACGAAACATCTTCAAATAGAAACCTTAGTTTCTTCAGGCCGCGCGGAGCAACCATGCGGAAGGAAGTGCGCGTCATCTCCCTTATTCTGGCAGGGTGGCTGATTGCCATCGTCAGCTTCCAGCTGTTTGCCTACCTTCTGGAGGCAAACTATTCCGAACTGCTGCTTGCGGACCTGACCTTCTTCAATCTGCCGATTCAATTCTGGCTGAGCGGCCAGTTTCTTCCGCTCTGGTTTATCATCCTCTGTGTTCTGTTCAATATCTGGATGGATCGCCACACCGTGCAATCAACGGAAGGCTCGCTCCGGTTTCGTATAAAACCGGTCAGCGGGGAGGACGAATAAATGGCCTATGGTATGATACAACTGGTGCCACTGGCAATTGTGGCCGGCATGTTTGCCCTCTTCATCTTTTCCGGGCTGCGCAATCGCAGCAAACATACGACAGAGTACGGCTTCAGCGGCAGCTACACCGGACGGGTCGGCATCGGAGCCGGCATCGCCAGCAACTGGATGAGCGCCGCCAGCTTCCTCGGTCTGGCCGGCATATTTTATCTGAAGGGCTATTTTGCCATGGCTTACGTGGTGGGATGGACCGGCGGCTACGTTCTGCTGCTGGTGCTGATGGCCACCCAGATCAGACGCTTTGGTAAATTTACCGCACCGGATTTTGTCGGCTTCCGCTATGAATCCAATGCCGCCCGCACCCTGGCGGCGCTGATTTCAATCATTATCACGATCATTTACTGCGTCGCCCAATTTCGCGGCATCGCACTGCTGGTCTCCTGGCTGTTCGGCATTGCCTATATCCCCGCCGTTGTCATCGGCACCTCACTCCTTGTTTCGTTCGTTGTCGTCTCAGGCGCAATGGGAGCTGCCCGCAACCAGAAACTGCAATATTTTGTACTTATCATCACCTTTATCCTGCCGTTGATGCTTCTGACCCGGAAGCTGGGCTATTTCTGGATATTACCCCAGTTCGGCTACGGGGCAGCCATCGGTGAACTGCAGCAGCAGTTCGGCTTCAACTGGTCGGAACCCTTCGGCACCACCACCCTTTACGAATGGTTCGCACTCTGTTTTACCCTGATGTTCGGCACCGCCGGACTCCCCCACGTACTATCCCGTTTTTACATGGTTCCCAGCATACGGGATGCGCGCTGGGGCGTCGTCTGGGGGCTGTTCTTTATCGCCCTGATTTACTGGTCGGCTCCGGCGTACGGGGTACTGGCACGCCTCTTTGAAGCACGGAACGGCCTGACACTCAACATGAATGGCGCCGATGCCGCTGACATGATCGTACTCTCTGCAGCCGGCCTGGGCGGGCTGCCCCTCTGGGTGGTCGGCCTTTTGGCTGCCGGTGGCATGAGCGCAGCGTTTTCGACATCTGCCGGGTTATTAATGACCGGATCTGCATCATTTTCCTATGACATTTACCCCCGCCTGATCCGCCCGGCCGCAACGGAACGCGACAAGGTCTATGCCGCAAAAGCTTTTTTCCTGGTTCTGGCTGCGGTTGTTATGGTGCTGGCGTTCCGGCCGTGGGGAATGATCGCCGAGATTGCCGCTTTTGCCTTCGCAGTGGCAGGCAACACTATATTTCCCGCATTTCTGCTCGGCATCTGGTGGCCCCGGGCCAATGCAACCGGTGTTATCTGCGGCATGCTGACCGGATTGGCCATCAGCTTTGCGCCACTTTTAGCCGGCACCTCGCTGCCGCTTATCTCGCAGCTGCTGCCTCTCACATCATCAGCTTTTATCGGTGCTCCTCTGGTCATGATCGTAATGATCGTCACGTCACTTCTCACGGCACCGCCATCGGCAGCCGTCCGGCTTTTTGTCAGCCGGAATGTGCATGACTGTCCTGAAAACTGATGGATCTCCTGTTGACGACAAAAGGTGGTGACGCCACCACCTGGCGGGCGGCTCAGGAATTCGCTGCTGCGTATCAAAAAACTCTTTTTGATCAGGTGGCCTCCGATCACTGCGGCAGTGCTGAAAGCGTTTTTTCAGCAGCATCAGCCACACTTGAAACGGCCATCGCCACTCATCTGGAAGCCGTGAAACGGCTTGAAAACCTGATTGCAGAAGTTGCCGCAGCGAGACTATCAACGAATATTTCAGAACTGACCATCACCTTCTATACCGAACTGTACCGCTATTTTGATCACTTCCGGTCAGCTCCGGCGTTCTATCAACTCAGCATGACGTTTTTGCGCCAGGCAAGTGCCGCCATCATTGCACATACCACCGACCAGCTCGGGCTGTTTGCCCGCCACCTGCCGGAAATGTCACTGATAGCAGTCGGCCCGGCCGGCCGCGCTGAATATTCTCCCTTCTGCCCCCTGCAAATTCTGCTCGTTCATGGAGAAATCACAGCGTCTCAAACTCAAACAATCAACCTGTTCTGCCACACTCTGCATGACGGGTTTGTAGAAGCAGGATTTTCTCTGGATCCGGTCATCACCCCCCGCACCCCCAGCTGGCGCGGCACCGAGGGGGAGTGGCATAAGCGCTGCGAAGATGCTCTGCTGCAGGGATCAGATGACACGGTGATAAATCTGTGCCGACTTGTTGACCAGTACCCGTTGACCCCGGCTGAAGGCTTTGCCGTTGAATTGAAGAACAACTGTCATGCGACACTGAACGGAAGCCGTCCTTCACTGGCAAACCTGATAGGACGAACAACGGCGCTTTCAAACGGGCTTAATCTCATGGGAAGATTCAAGCTGGAGCGGGGCGAAAACGAGCGCGGCCTGTTCCGGCTGCTTGACCATGGGCTGCTGCCGCTTTCCGCCGCCTTGTCAGCACTGGCTCTGATCAAGGAAAGCCCGGCTGTCAGTACCTGCGAAAGAATCCGGGATCTGCTGAAGCGGGGGGAGCTTGATGTCGAACTGGCGGAGCGGATGCTGGCAACCTGGCACAGCCTGCACGGCCTGTGTCTGCAGCGGGAACAAATGTTTCATGTCGATGAGCATTCAACCCTTTCATTACTTCTGAATCCCGAAGAGCTGACTGTCCGGCAGCGGCACACACTGAAAGAAGCTCTGGAATCGGTTGCCATCATTCAGCGGCACCTCGCAATCACGTTCTCCGGGATGGGGGAATAAGGCGCCATGATTTTATCACTTTCAACCGGAAGCCTGTTTACCCTGCCGCTGCAGCGGGTATTTGAACTTGCAACCGAATCCGGTTTTGAAGGGGTCGAATTGATTATCAACCAGGATTTCCAGCGGGTCAACACCGTCAAACTGGTGCGTTCTCTCCAGGAGATTGCCACGATACATTCCATTCACGCCCCGTTTATGGAGCTTGACGGTTGGGGCGGTGCTATTGATTCACTCAAGCATTCGATCAAACTGGCGGCTGAATGCGACATCCCGCTTGTCAATTTCCACCCCCCTTCCTGGATGGGATTTGAAATAGGATTCTGGCGATGGCTCTACAGCATACATGACTACCAGAAGGAGCTCGGGCTGAACGGAAAAGTAGCCGTAGCTATGGAAAACATGCCCTGGGTGGGAAAGTGGAAAATAAACCCGAATATCCTTTCCAACACGCAGCGGATGGTCGAATTCATTAGAGATCACAACCTGTACATGACATTTGACTGTACCCACATCGGGTCAGGTAAAACTGATTTTATCAACGACTTCTTTCTCTGTTACGACTCGGGCCGCATTCTGAACATCCATTTTTCCGACTACGGTCATAACCGGGAACACCTGATTCCGGGGCACGGCATTCTGCCCCTGACCCGATTCCTGAATCACCTGCGCAGCACCGAATATCAAAACACCGTCACGCTCGAACTCGACCCGAAGGAATTCCCGAAAGGGGAGCAAAACATCCTGGAAAGCCTGAAAGAAATGCTCGCTTTCCTGCGCAGAGAAACCGACCCGCAAACCGATGTTCCTCGTGAGTACACGCAGGAAACCATCCAAGTATCGTAAATGACGACTCATGCAGGTATGACGCAAACCGGAATGACAGACCTCAATGCCTGATCGATATATTGAAAAAACGTTCCTCTACGTACTGTGCATCTCACTCCTTTTGCATCTGGGAGTGTTTGCAGCGCTTTATTATTTCCCGCAGTCACCTCCGGAAACACCCAAAGACCCGGTTTTTATCGATCTGCAGCAGGTGCCGGAACTGAAGAAGACGCCTGAGCCGCGTCAGCAGGTGACCAAACGCCAATCGGAACAGCGCGTCAGGGTCCCCGAGGAACAAGCCCCGCGCGGTGATGCGCCACGGGATATGACGTCGGTAAAAAGTCAGCCGACACCACCTTCTGACCGAAAAGCTTCATCAGACACCAGGCAGTCCCGGCCTTCCCAGACCCCTCCGATCACCCCCGGCTCTTCAATTGCCAGCCTGTTGAAACCGAAGGAGCAGGCGGCACTGCAGCCACCCTCAACCGCCCATCTGTTCCCCGGAGCCAGCCGGTTGGCAAAACTTGAAGACAGCTATCGACAGAAATTTGAAAAGGATATTGCCGAAGGGGATACCCGTTTTCTCAACAGCGACGACATCGTGTTCGGCTCGTTCCTGCGCCGCTTTGAAGGGGCGGTCTACGGCGTCTGGCGCTACCCTCAGGAAGCGGCTCTGCGTGGTATAGAGGGGATTACGCCGGTCCGGATAACCTTCAATCGGCGGGGTGAGATAACCAACATCCAGCAGTTGGAGAGTTCCGGGGCCCGCATTCTGGATGAGGAGGTGCTGCGCACCCTGCGGGCTATCGGGCCGGTAGGCGGTTTCCCCAAGGGGTATGACAAGGACGAGTTTCATCTGATTGCGTTTTTTCAGTATGGCGGCGCGAGGAGATCGTTGCGATGACGAACAGGAATGGCTTTCTGATAGCCGCTCCACAGAGCGGCAGCGGCAAGACCACGGTCAGCCTCGCAATTATGGCGGCACTGGTGCGGCGCGGCCTGACGGTAGCACCTTTCAAGTGTGGACCGGATTTTATTGACCCGAGTTATCACCGTGCGGTCACCGGCCGCCCCTCGATCAACCTGGATGCCTGGATGTGCGGCGAAACGTTTGTGCGACAGACATTTCAGGTGGGCTTGTCCGCCCGGACAATCGCCGTCATCGAAGGGGTAATGGGGCTTTTCGATGGACTGGGCGCATCCAGCACCGAAGGGAGCAGTGCCCAAATCGCCGCTATTACCGGCGCACCGGTTGTTTTAGTCGTCAATGCCCGCGGCATGGCGGCCAGCGCTGCGGCACTGGTTAAAGGTTTTGCCGGGTTTGATCCACAGGTCAGATTGGCCGGTGTTATCTTCAACAACGTCGGCAGCGATTCCCATGCAGCGCTGCTCAGAGAAACAATAGCCGCTCACTGTCCTGAAATTGCCTGCCTTGGCTGCATTCCCCGCGATGAATCACTGGCCATCCCCTCGCGTCACCTGGGTCTGGTGACCGCAGAAGACAACCCGCTCTCTGACCGGTTCATCGGGATGCTTGCAGATATGGCGGAACGCTGCCTGGAGCTGGATCGACTGGCTGAACTCCGCTTCGACTCCGCTCAGCACACCGCGAATACCCAGACGACGAAGAGCAGCAGCTCACCGGTCAAAATCGCCGTAGCTCGCGACGCCGCATTTTGCTTCATGTACGAGGATAATCTGCGCCTGCTTCGGGAAGCCGGCGCAGACCTTATCTTTTTTTCGCCGCTGGCTGATGCCACCCTGACCGCCGCAATCCATGGAATTTATCTGCCCGGCGGCTACCCCGAACTGTACGCCCGGCAGCTGAGTGAAAATCGTGGCATGAGAGAGTCTCTCCGGGCGGCTGTGACAGCAGACATACCGGTGTATGCGGAGTGTGGCGGTTTTGTGTATCTCACGGAGGGGATTGATGCTTCAGACAATCAGCCGGCAGCAAATTTTGCAGGAATTTTTCCGGTACGCTGCCGGATGCTGCCACGCCGGAAAGCGCTTGGTTATCGACAGATTGAGCTGACTCAGGAGACCATCATCGGTGCAAAAGGAGCGGTGGTCCGGGGGCATGAATTTCACTACTCTGAAATCGGTACGATGCCCGAAGTGGTTGAGCGGTGCTACGAGGTGTCGCGGCAGGGGGTCGTATTGGGTGCAGAAGGGTTCCGGATTCGCAACTGTCTTGCATCATATATGCATCTTCACTTTGGCAGCAGCCCGGAGCTGGCCGCAACATTTGTTGCTGCGTGCAGAAAAGAGCGCACCTAATTCCAATTTCAAATCAAAGATGCCATCAAGGCGGCAAGGATTGAAACGACGAAGGCATACCATCACTATGCCGAGGAGACAAAGACGAGCCAAAGAAGAGGGGGCTTTGATCCGGAATTGGTAAAGCCGGCCGCTATTCGCTGCCCGTCAGCACCATCTGCTTCTGCAGGCGTTTATAATAGAAATTCTGACCGTACAATACGGCGATCGGATTATGCCCCGTAACGCGATCCTTGACGATCAGGGTTGTGACCGGTGCCTTTGAGTGTTTATTGAAAAGCATGTCATGCCCGACACAGAGACCGACGATGACATTCATATCTGTTCCCATCTCGTTGCAGATTTCTGCTTGGGCAATCGGATTACACGCCGGCTCGAACGTACCCGGCCGCACCTTGTCCGACTCAGCCAATCCCAGTTCCAGCTTATCGATACTGCCGGCCTTGCAGCAGACACTGACCGGCTCAAATCCTTGAGCCGTAAGAATCTGTGCCAGGCGATTCGACTCGTCCAGCAATCCGATACAGGTTGCCATACCGATTTTTTTGTATCCCATCAGCTTTGCAAAGGCAATAGTATCCTCAACCCTTGTCCAGCGGGCATTGACAGCATCGCTCCCCGGCACCGGCTGATAGCAGAGACCTTCCACCCGGGCAGCCACAAAGGCTATCTTCGCATCCTCACTGTCACCACGATATTCATCAAACGATTGCTGTACGACGTCTTCATACACATCGGACGGACAGTTGCCCGGTTTGGGCGGTGCCAGGGCCGGATCACCACTCCAGCAATTGGTGGTGCCGTGATTCTGCCATACCGAACTGCACTTGGCACAGGTAACCGATTTTTGTTCCGTCATGGGAAGACTCCTACGAAGTCATGGTATTAAACAAAATATCAACTTCATGATTGATGGTTTCGTACTCTTCATCCAGATCAGACAAAAAATGTTCCAGACTGCTGGCAGACAGATCGGGAGCAAGCTGCTTGAATACCTTCCAGGCATTTTCTTCCGATTGTCCCGGAATGCTTGCCTGCGCAACACTGTCGGACGCACCGTGCGACAGGCAGTAAAAATCGGCCAATGCAACGATCGCCGTCAGCAGCGGATCCTCGGTAGCCATTTCCGATGAGTGGTGGTAGGAGATAACATCACAGTACACCGGAGGAAAGTTCCATCGCTGCGCCAGACAGAGCCCGACTTCGCTGTGGGTGGTGCCGAAGAATTCGTATTCGGCATCGTAGGTGGTATAGCTGGTATTCTTGATATTTGCCAGCATGTGACCGTATTCGTCCTTGCAGTAATGCCCCAGAAACACTTTCCCGATGTCGTGAAGAATGCCGACCAGATAGGCTTTTTCCACATCCGGATAATTAACCTGTCGGGCGATGCGACGGGATATGGCTCCCACACTGAAAGAGTGCGTCCAGAAAATCTTCATATCGAAGGGCTGCGCCTTCTGCTTGAATCCCTCCACAAAATAACTGGTCAGAATCATCTCGCGCACACTTTTGAAGCCGATAAACAACAGTGCCCGCTTTACTGAGACAATTGGGCTGTTGGTGCGATACAAAGGAGAGTTGACGACTCTGATGACCCTGGCAGCCAAAACCTGATCAGACAAAATCAGGTCAGCGATATCATCCGGATCAGCCTCTTGATTATCAAGCTGGGAAACCACTTTAGACACAATTGCCGGGATGGTCGGCAGGTCACTGATGTCTTTAAAAAGCTTGCGGGCATTTATCATCATTGAAACTTTTTCCACGTTGAGGTCCTCTCGTCAGGGCACGTGCATCATATTCAGAAATTCTTCTTCGCCAAGAACCGTGATGCCCAGCTCTCTGGCTTTACTCAGCTTGCTTCCCGCCTCATCTCCAGCCACAACAAAATCGGTTTTTCTGGAAACAGAACCTACCACATTCCCCCCCTGATCCTCTACCATTTTTCTGGCGCTGTCGCGGGTGAAGCGGGTTAATGTTCCGGTGAAAACAAAGTTTTTCCCGCTCAGACGCCCGCCGACAGTCTTTATAACGACTGCCGGTTTGACCCCTCGTTCCCGCAACCGAGAAATTACAGCGCGGTTATCACGGTTGTTGAAAAAGATGAAAATGCTCTGGGCAACGGTTCCGCCGATATCACGAATAGAAGTAAGCTCCGCAATCGTTGTTTTTTCAAGATCGTCCAGACTGCCATAGGCTTGCGCCAGAGCTTTGGCAGTACGTTCGCCAACGTGACGGATACCAAGGGCATAGATAAAGCGGGCGAGATCACATGTTTTGCTGGCCTCCAGTGCGGCCAGCAGGTTGGAAGCCAGCTTATCGCCCATACGCTCAAAGCGCATGAAGTCGTCTTTCGTCAGTCGATACAGGTCGGCAACCGTGTGAACCAGATCAAGCGAAAGCAGCTGTTCTATGACTTTTTCGCCCAACCCCTCAATATCCATAGCCCCACGGGAAGCAAAGTGCTTGATTGATTCACGGATCTGGGAAGGGCACGAAATTCCCGTACAGCGCAACGCCACTTCATCGGCAAAGCGAACAACGGCTGAACCGCATTCCGGACAATTGCCCGGCGGCAGCACTGTTTGCTCGGATCCGCTGCGACGCTCAGTGATCACCCTGACAACGGCCGGTATAACATCACCGGCTCGCTCAACCACAACGATGTCGCCGATCCGGATATCCTTGGCTGCCAGTTCATCCCAATTGTGCAGCGTCGCCCGGGAAACAGTCACTCCGGAGATCTCAACCGGTTTGAGCTTGGCAACCGGTGTAATGACCCCTGTGCGGCCAACCGAAAGCAAAATATCCTCAAGCTGCGTTTCTGCCTGACGGGGCGGGAATTTGCAGGCTATCGCCCACACCGGCGAACGGCTCTTTTCTCCCAATTCGCGCTGAAGCGGGAACGAATCCACCTTGACAACAGTTCCGTCAATTTCATACAGAAGTGATTCCCGCTGTTCCTGCATTTCGTTGTAGTAGGCAACCGCCCCGTCAACAGACTCGACCAGACGAATCAACGGATTGACCGGCAGCCCCCATCCGGCAACAGCCTTCAGAAATTCATGTTGAGACGGGAAGACGGCACCTTCAACAACTCCCGGTGCATAGCAATACATTGACAGCGCCCGGCGAGCGGTTATACGCGAATCAAGCTGACGTAATGACCCGGCAGCGGCGTTGCGCGGATTGGCAAAGGGCGGCTCACCGTTTTCCTCCCTCTCCCTGTTCGCGCCCTGAAAGGCCTCCAAAGAAAGATATACCTCCCCGCGGACCTCAAGTAATGCCGGAACATTCTCGCCGACAAGCTGCAGCGGCAGGCCGCGCAACGTCCGGATATTCTGTGTAACATCTTCACCGGTAACACCATCACCACGGGTCGATGCGACAGTCAGCCTCCCCTGTTCATAGACAAGCTCTACGGCAAGACCATCCATCTTCGGCTCACATACATACGAGACCGATGAATGTTCATCAAGACCAAGCTCCTTCTTCACCCTGGCGTCCAGCTTGGTTTTGATTTCCTCGCCATTAAAAGCATTATCAAGGGAGAGCATCGGTACGCGATGCGAAACAGCTCTAAAACGGGCAACAGGCGCTCCCCCTACCCGTTGTGTCGGCGACTCTGCCGCCACCAGTTCAGGATAGAGTTCTTCCAGACTCACAAGTTCACGAAAAAGCTCATCGTACTCGGCGTCACTGATTTCCGGAGTATCCAGCTGATAGTAACAACGATTATGGTGGTCGAGCTGGGTGCGGAGCTCTGCTACCCTGTTTTCGGCGTTCAGCCGGAGATCGGTCGTATCAAGAAGTGACAGCTGCATCAGGTTCCTCGCGGGATTGGTTGACTTCGCGACAAGGTACAGTATTATACGGACAAAATCAAATTCAGATGAGGTTGCGCAACCGCATGAATACATCTCAACTCGAAGGTCTGCTCAGCTGGTTCGACCGCTACGTCGAACCGTTTCTTGCAACTGATGAAGAAGGCATAAAAAATATCCGGCTTAAAATCGTACATACCCGAAAAGTATGCGATGCAATGGCGTTATTAGCCAAAGGTGAGCACCTGTCTGAAAATGAGTCACTGATAGCCGCTGCCGTTGCCTTGCTGCACGATGTCGGCCGCTTCCCGCAGTATCGACGCTGGCGCACATTTCTGGACAGTGATTCCGATAACCATGCCCGTCTGGCCATAGATGTCATTCGGGAAGAAAATATTCTGGCTGATATTGACCCGCTCGACGTTATTCTGATCGAAGAGGCGATCCGGTTTCACAATCTGCTGGAACCGCCAGCCCGGATACAATCTCCAACCAGACAATATATCAACCTGATTCGGGATGCAGACAAGCTGGATATCTGGCGTGTGTTTGTCGAGTTGCTGGCCCAAGCGCCGGAAGAGCGGGCTTCGGCAGCGACTCTCGGGCTGCCCGACCTTCCCGACACAGTATCAGACACCTGTATTGCCGCGCTGAACGCCGGTTCCATCGTCCGCCTTGACACCATCACGTGCTTCAATGATTTCAAATTGCTGCAGATCTCATGGATCTACGACCTTACCAGTGCCACATCCCGCCGGATACTTCTTGAGCGCGGCTACATCCCAGCACTGGCCGCAACCCTGCCGGAGCGAAATGACATCCGTGAAGCGGTAGCACAGGCACTTGCCTCGCTTTCAGCTTGACATATACTCATCCACTTAACACAATGCCCGCCGAAACGTACGAAAGGAGATTGTAATGTCCGACCACTGCCTCATACCTGTTGATAAACTACGCTGGAACTGTGATCCGGACATTCTCGGTTTTGAAACCACAACAGAGCTTCCTGATTTTGATGATGCCATAGGCCAGAAACGGGCATTGCGGTCGATTGAATTCGGCCTGGGAGTCGACGGTTCCGGCTTCAATCTGTATATATCCGGCGAAACCGGCACCGGCCGCACATCCACTATCGCCAGCATTCTCAGTAAGCGCGCCAGGAGCGAGCCGCCGCCGCACGACTGGGTGTACGTCAATAATTTCAAGGATTCTGATTCTGCCATTTCGCTTGATCTTCCTGCCGGACACGGGAGTGAGCTGGCCGCGGATATGAAGGAACTGATCGACGCCTTTCGCAAAGATATCCCAAAAGCCCTTGAAAGCAGCGAATATGAGACCAGGCGGGCCGAGCTGCTTGACAGTTATCAATCCGCTTCAAATGATCTTTTTCAAGGACTGGAAAAAGCCGCTGAAAAAGTGGGGTTTTCGCTGCAGAGAACCGTTTCCGGGCTGGTGATCGTACCTCAAAAGGCCGGCAACAACTATACCCAGGAAGAATATGACGCTCTCAACGAAAAGAAACGCCTGAAGCTTGAGAAGCTGGGTAAAGAACTGACGGAGCAATTGAATGATGTACTGCGTCAGGTACGTGAACAGGAAAAGGTTACGAAAGACGCTCTGGCACAGGCTGATCGTGACCTTGGCATGTCCTGCCTGGGACATCGCCTTGACCCGCTGCGGGAAAAATACGGAGAAGTTGAGAAAGTACTCGCCTATCTGGAATCGGTTCAGGAAGATATTTTAAATACCCTGGATGATTTTAAACCGCAATCCACACAACCCCAGATTCCCGGTATCAAGATGCCGCGGCAGGAGCCGACCTTTGACCGGTACCAGGTCAATGTGCTGGTCGACAACAAAGAAACGAACGGAGCTCCGGTCGTATTTGAGTCCAACCCGACGTACAACAATCTCTTCGGACGCATTGAGCATGTCATGCAGTATGGCGGAGTGGCGGTGACTGATTTCACCATGATTCGCGCCGGTGCCCTGCATCGCGCCAATGGCGGCTACCTGGTGATCGATGCCCGCGAAGTTCTGATGAATCCGTTTGTCTGGGACTCCTTGAAACGCTGCATCCGTAATAGCGAAATCAGAATTGAGGATGTCCTGGAACAGTACCGCTTCATGACCATGGTGTCACTCAAGCCGGAACCGGTTCAGATGCGCGCAAAAATAGTGTTGATCGGGACCCCCTGGATCTATTATCTGTTGTTCCATCTTGACCCTGATTACCGCAAGTTCTTTAAAGTAAAAGCTGAATTTGACAGTCGCGTGGCACGCACCCCTGAGATCATGTACGATTACGCCCTGTTTGTCGCCAGCCATTGTCGCGCTGAGGGCTTGCTGCCGTTCCATAAAAGCGGCGTTGCGGCATTGCTTGAGCACACCGCACGTATGGCTGACGATCAGTCAAAACTCTCGTCGCAGTTTATGGAAATCGCCGATTTCATCCGTGAGATCAGCTTCTGGGCCACGAAGTCCGGACGTACCATTATCAGCGGTGACGATGTTCGTACCGCAGCAGAAGAAAGCCTCTATCGCGTCAACAGAATTGAAGAGCGGTTGCAGGAACTGTACGACGACGGCATACTCATGGTTGATACAACCGGTGCCGTTGCGGGGCAGATCAACGGTTTGTCGGTCATCGGCCTGGGCGATCACACCTTCGGCCGCCCTACCCGCATCACGGCATCAGTCTATGCCGGCCAGGACGGCATGGTTAACATTGAACGTGAAGTCAAGCTTTCGGGGCCCATCCATGACAAAGGGGTACTGATTTTAACCGGCTATCTTGGCGGGATCTTTGCCACAGAACATCCGCTGTCATTGTCGGCATCGATCTGTTTTGAGCAGTCATACGACGGCATAGAGGGCGACAGCGCATCTTCAACGGAACTGTATGCACTCCTGTCGGCCCTTTCAGGCGTTGCCATCAAGCAGGGTATTGCGGTTACCGGCAGCGTTAATCAGCGCGGCATGGTTCAACCGATCGGCGGCGTGAACCATAAGATCGAAGGTTTTTTTGCGGTCTGCCGGGCTCAAGGCCTGACCGGGCACCAGGGCGTTATGATTCCCAAGTCGAACGAACGTCATCTCATGCTTCACGAGGACGTCGTCCAGGCGGTGACTGACGGACAATTTCATATCTGGAGTGTGGAGACCATCGAACAGGGAATCGAAATACTCACCGGCATCAAGGCGGGGCACCGTGGCAAAAACGGGAAGTTTACCAGAGGCTCAATCTACCAGTTGGTGGATACCCGTTTGCGGACGATGGCCGATCGTTTAAAGGAACAAAAACAGAAACCGAAAACGGTAAAACGGGACGTCGCCAAAAAATAGCCGGCAAAAATTCAGGGCGGAAGGGATCGCATCATGGGCATACAGTGGCGAGAATCACTATCAATCGGAATAGCCGCTATCGATAATCAGCATAAGGAGCTGCTGCTTCGTTTTGACCGTCTGCTGAATGCGTGTCAGACCGGTCAGGGGATTGACGAATTAATTAAACTGCAGGCGTTTCTTGATGAATACGTGCATACCCACTTCAATGATGAGGAGGCGCTTCAGCGTCTGCATCGCTATCCGGCCTACGAAACCCATAGGGCGGAACATCTCTATTTCATTGAACAGATCAACAGGCTGAAAATAGAAACGCAGACGCAGGGAGTTGCAACCCATCATGTCGTCGAGACGAACAACATGCTCTTGAAATGGCTGTTAAACCATATTTCTAAAGTTGACATGGAACTGGGAGTTTTTCTCAAGGCCGGTAATCCATAAACAGAATCGGCACAGGGCACTTGAATAAAGCGCACCTGTGCCGAACCCAAACCGGGATGATTTGAGACTCAAACGCAGTCAGCTCTCCAAAGACACTCTGCCTGACCACATTCAGAAGCCTGGCCTGTTTCAAAACAGACGACATTTCCCTCTGCGGCCTGTATGGCCCGCACCAGTTCTGCTTTTTTCATTTTGCCAATCTTGATGTCATGCTGTTTTGCAATTTCCTTGATTTCGTCGAGTTTCATGTCAAATTCTCCTGTGTATTGTATGCTTGAACAAACGATTTCCAGTAGTCTACCGTACGATTATGCTTAGTCAAGCCCCGGGCATAAAAAAAGAGGCGGAAGTACTGCTGCCGCCTCTTGCATTAATGATAAACTCAACATTTACGCCGTTATTCCGGCAATTCTCTGTAACGCCTCACGGTATTTATCAGCAGTCTTGTCCAGAATCTCCTGCGGCAGCACCGGTGCCGGAGCACACTTTCCCCAATCAAGAGTTTCCAGATAATCCCGCAAAAACTGTTTATCGAAGCTCGGTTGCTGACCACCCGGCTGATAGCTCTCCTTCAGCCAGAAACGACTTGAATCGGGAGTCATGCACTCATCGATGATAATCAGCTCGCCCTCGTACACACCGAATTCGAACTTGGTGTCAGCAATTATAAGACCTTTCTTATCGGCCAGTTCGCGTGCACGGGTGTAAATTTTAAGAGTATAATCACGGGCTTTTTCCGCAAGATCGCGTCCACAGAGCTCAACCATTTTTTCAAACGTGATTGTTTCATCGTGAGCGCCAAGATCAGCTTTCGTAGAAGGTGTGAATATCGGTTCCGGCAAACGATCGGACTCTTTCAGGCCGGCAGGGAGTACAATACCACTGATTTCACCGGTTGCCTTGTAGTCCTTCCAGCCGGAGCCGGAAACATACCCACGCACGATACATTCAACCGGCAGCGGCGTTGCTTTTTTTACCAGCATCGATCGGCCCTTAAGGATTTCAGCATACGGCTGACACTCGGCAGGATACTCGGCAACGTCAATAGAGATGATATGGTTCGGAACAATATCTTCCATCTGACGGAACCAGAAGGCCGAAATCTGCGTCAACACAAAGCCTTTATCAGGAATCGGCTCATTCATTATCACGTCAAAAGCGGAGATTCGATCAGAGGTAACCAACAACAGGGTTTCACCAAGATCATAAATATCGCGTACCTTGCCGCGAGCCATCAGCTTTAAACCGGGAAAATCGGTCTGCATTACAAGTTTAGACATATCAGTCTCCTATTTATCGGTGATCAGCGCCTGGTTTATCTCGATTTTAGCTTTTTCCCGCAACCCCTTCGTCCATTCAGTCAGAGCATCTTCCTGCTTTTTGGGAAGCATCTTCTTCTTCAGCTCTTCCTTGGTTGCGTCGAATTGGGCTTTGGGAGCTTCGGTACGGCTTTTTAGTCGAACGGCATACCAGCGGTTTCCTACCTTGAACGGAGTGGCTGGAGCCTGCGTCGCCGAGAGCTTGAAAACAGCATCAACAATTTCAGGAGAGGTTCCGATAGCGGGAATATCACCCTTGGCAGAGAAACCGAAGCTTCCCGTTGTCTGTGTCTTTAGAGCAGCGGTTGTCGACAACTGTTTTGCTGCATCTTCTGCTTTTTTCTTCGCCAGTTCGATCGCCTTGGCCGTTTTTGTCTTTTCCTCTACAGCTCCCTTTATTTCAGCCAATGCCGGTACTGCTGCAGCCTTACGCTCTTTAGCTTTCAGAATATAGATGCCCTTTGCCGTTTCAACCGGGCCACCAAGCTCACCTTGCTTTAGTTCAAGTGCTTTCTTGATCACAGCAGCCTCGCCAACGAGAGAGGGAGCCGGTGTATTTGCCGCAAACAGGTCCGTTTCCTGAACTTTTTGCTTCAACGCACCTGCGATCAGATTCAAGTCGCCTGATTTAATGTTTTTATACAATGTATCTGCCGCCTGCTCGAATACCTGCTTGGCTGTTTTCTGTTTAATCGCCTCCGCCTTAACCTTTTCCTTCACATCGGCCAAAGGCTGAATTCCGTCTTTTCCCTGCCAACGGTCAACATTTTTCTGATAAAAACTTTGAATTTCCTCTTCCGACACGGTTGTATTTGCGGCCAGAGAAGACGGAGCAAGAAGAATATATGAAAGTGCAACTTTTTCCGCGGTTTTAAAGTCATTCGGATTTTTTTGCAGATATTCGTTCAAGTCAGCATCGGTCAGCTTTACTTCTGCTGCAACATCTGCAGGAGCATATGCCACATACTCAAGATCCAACTTGTCATTTTCCTTTTTGTACTGTGCCAAGGCATCTGCATCAGAGACAACAGCCTTGTCCTTAATAGTCTGGCGAACTTTTTTGAGCGTGACTTCAGCCTCCTGACCCTCTTCAAAATCCTTGGCGGTCATTCGGTTTGACTTCAACACCTGCTGATATTGATCAAAGTTGAATTTCCCGTCTTTTTGAAACATCGGCATGGCTTCAATTGCAGCGGAAACTTCGTCCTTTGAAACTTTAATTCCAAGTGACTTCGCTTCTTTCATAGCCAGCAAATTATCAATAAGACCATCGAGTGCAACTTTTTTGAGCCCGAGCATTTTCTCCATCTCGGGAGGAATCGACTGGCCGTAAATCTGCTGATACATACTTCTGATACGCTGATAGGCATTCTGGTATTCTTCAAGAGAAATTCGCGTACCGTTTACTTTGGCAGCATACCCGCCCTTGCCCCCGCCAATGCCGTCACTACCCTTACCCCACACCAGAAAGATGGTGCCGACAAAGGAAAGCACAATGATGACAAAGACTATTTTGATGGCAATTGATTCCTTCTGTTTTCGCATAATACTCAGCATGGATTGGTGCTCCTTAAGGGGGTAAATGTATGCAAAACGCCGCGGGAAGCGGCGGGAGCGACATATTACTATACGTACATCGCGATTGCAAGCGCTTGTTTTTAGTACCCCGATTTGGCAGAAACATGCTGCCGGAATATATTCTTGAGTTTACGTTGCCATTCAGGTACGCTTTTACCGTTAATCTAGGTGTATGTTAAATATCAGACCATGTAGGGGAGCTTTATGAGTACCGAATTTATTCCGAAATGGATTGCGTGGGAAACAACGCAAAAATGCAACCTCCACTGTGTACACTGTCGCTGCTCTTCTGACCTTACATCTTCAGAAGGTGACTTCTCCACCGTAGAGGGGAAAAAACTGCTTAAAGACATTGCTGACTTCTCTAAACCGGTTGTTGTACTCTCTGGAGGGGAACCACTGTTGCGCCCTGACATTTTTGAACTTGCAGAATACGGCACGTCCCTTGGGTTGCGGATGTGCATGGCAACCAACGGTTCATTGGTTACCGACGAGATCTGCCAGAAGATGAAGCAGGCAGACATAAAAATGGTTTCCCTCTCACTTGATGGATCAAATGCCGAGGTTCACGACAACTTCCGCCAGTCTCCCGGCTCATTTGAAGGGGTTGTACGTGCGGCAGAGATATTCCGGAGAAACGGCCAAAAGTTTTTGATTAACTCATCCTTCACCAAGCGCAATCAAACCGATATTGCTGCAACCTTCAAGACAGCAAAGGGTTTGGGAGCAACGGCCTGGTACATGTTTATGATTGTTCCGACCGGCCGCGGCGAAGAAATCATGAATGAGCTGATCTCAAAAGAAGACTATGAAGAAATATTGGACTGGCACTACCAGCAGGAAAAAATGGAAGACGACATTCTGATGCGACCGACCTGCGCTCCGCACTATTACAGAATTGTTCCTCAGAAAGCCAAGGCTGAAGGAACCAAGTTCGAGCGCCGCTCACTGACCTTCTCCACCGGCGGCGGCAAGGGATGTATCGCCGCGCAATCCATCTGTCTGATCGACTGCTTCGGCAACGTCAAGCCATGCTCCTATTTCCACCGTACCGCCGGCAACGTCAAGGAAACGCCGTTCCGGGAAATCTGGGAAAAATCCGAACTGTTCAACGACCTGCGCGACTTCAAATCCTACAAGGGAAAATGCGGCCAGTGCGAATACCTGAACGTCTGCGGCGGATGCAGAGCCCGGGCCGATGCGGTGTACGGCGATTACATGGAAGAGGAACCGTTCTGTAACTATGTGCCGATTAAAGTGCAGCGCCAGGAAATGTCGAAAAGCGACAAATAGTTATTGACAGAAGTGGGTGCCGTAAGCTATAAGATCAATTCCTTTTGCCCAGGTAGCTCAGTCGGTAGAGCAGAGGATTGAAAATCCTCGTGTCGGCGGTTCGATTCCGTCCCTGGGCACCACTTAAACATCCAGCCATGACCGAAATGGCATAGAAAGCCCCTAAAACAGGGGCTTTTTTATTTTGGATTGTCCAACGTTATCCTGATTGGTATACTGAAATCCGAGCAGCTTAGGTATATTATTTTAACCACAATATACCCATAACGATTTCGGTATACCCAAAAGGGGTAAAAGCCATGCCAAAACGAATCCCACCCTTAACTGATGTTGCCGTAAGAAATGCAAAAACAACCGATAAACAAAAGACCCTTTTTGATGGCGGAGGCTTATATCTGCTCGTGAAGCCATGCGGAAGTAGGCTTTGGAATTTCAAGTATAGTTACCTCGGGAAACCAAAACTTATGTCCTTTGGTTCCTACCCTGAAGTTTCTCTTGCCGAGGCAAGGCATGCACGACTTGAAGCCAGAAAGTTACTTACCCGAGATATTGACCCCAGCGAGTTCCGCAAAAAACACAAGGCATTAAAAAATGCACTGATTGCCAATACGTTTGAATTGGTCGCCAGAGAGTGGCATCATAAATTTTCCTCTGCGGGAAAATGGTCTCCTACCCATTCAGCAGACATCCTCCATCGTCTCGAAAAAGATATTTTCCCTCCGCTAGGCTCTCGACCAATCTCAGAAATAAAACCGAAAGAATTGCTAAAGGTACTCGAACAAATTGCAAGTCGTGGGGCGCTTGATACTTCTCATCGCTTGCGGCATCACTCTGGAATGATCTTCCGCTATGCAATCGTTACTGAACGTGCAGAACGAGACATAGCGGCTGACCTTAAAGGGGCACTGCCACCAGTAAAAGGTGGTCATCATGCTGCATTTACAAAACCGCAAGACCTTGCCTCACTCCTGATTTCGATTGACGAGTATGAGGGAAGTTACATTGTTAAGTGTGCGCTACAGCTTCTGCCGCTATTATTCTGCCGACCTGGAGAACTTCGGGCTGCTGAATGGAGTGAAATTGATTTTGAAAATGAAGTGTGGGAGATACCGGCTGAACGT
>JAYTVV010000214.1:0-1503 GCA_043743795.1 Geobacteraceae bacterium | reverse complement strand
CTGCTCCGATGAAATTCATGCCGGGCTGGTGTTGGACGAGGGGCAGCGTCACATCCCGTTTGCGGCCCTGTCAGCGGAGGCGGCCCGTCGCACGATCACCCTGCAGGCCCCCAGCAAGACCTATAATATTCCCGGGTTGGGCTGTTCCTTTGCCGTGATCCCGGACCAGGGGGTGCGCCGCAGCTTCCGCCATGCCATGGCCGGTATCGTGCCGCACGTCAATCTGTTGGGTTACACGGCCACCCAGGCTGCCTACCGGGATGGTGAGGCGTGGCGACAGGCGCTGCTGGCGTACCTGCGCCACAACCGCGACCTTACCGTGCGAGCGGTTGCCGCCATGCCGGGCCTGGAAACCTGGCCGGTGGCGGCCACCTACCTGGCCTGGATCGATGCACGGGGACTGGGTGTGCCTGACCCGGCCGGATTCTTCGAGGAGGCTGGTGTGGGGCTATCCGATGGTGCACCCTTCGGGGCCCCCGGTTGTGTGCGGCTCAACTTTGGGTGTCCGCGGTCGTTGCTGGAAAAGGCGCTGGAGCGGATGCGGCAGGCAGTGGTAAAAAATGGATGCGGGAGCTGATATGGAAGATCGGATTACGGAGTTGGAGGTGCGTTTCATGCACCAGGAACAAACCATCAGCGAATTGAATGAAACGGTCTACCGTCAGGATGTGGCCATTGCCCGGTTGGAACGGGAGCTTGGCCGGATGCGGGAACAATTCCAGTCCCTGTCCCCCTCCATCAACAAAACCGCCGCTGAAGAAGAACCACCCCCCCATTACTGACCGGGCCGCCCGGCAGCTTTAACCAAGAATGCTCTCGATGGCATCGAAGTCGATGACCTGTTCGGCCTGGCTGGTGACCAGGGATATTTTTTCCGTGTCTTCTGCGGAAATCTTGGACACATGGTTGTTGAGAGCGGAAAATGCCTCGGCGGTGTTCTGCTCGATACGAATGTGGGGGATGCCGCTGTCGTCGATGATCCGCTGGGTGATTGCCGAAACAGGGGCAAGTCCGGGAATGACCAGGCCGGCGATCTGTTTGTGATAGGCCGGAATATGGTACAGCGACGAAAGCGTCACCAGCAGTTCATCCCGCGAACTGGTTGTGATCAGCAGGGTTGAATCCCGCAGGTTGTCGATTACCTTCTGGGAAGAGGCAGCTCCCAGATGAATATGATGGATGATCCGTTGTTTCTTGTTCAGATCCCCCTTGAGCGGGCTGTTGAGCAGTTTGGAAACACTGTGCAGCGTCGGGTCGGCCAGCACCGGAGAATAGTCGAAGGCTCCACAAACGCGGGTGTGCCCGGTGGCAAAATACTTCGACAGGTATTCCAGGGATTTTTCACGCTTATCCGAAAGAAGCTTGTTGATCAGCAACATGCGCACATCGACGCCTTGCTTTTCATAGAGCGCCAGATTGAGCTGGACCGAGTCGATGACATTGCCGATGCCACCGCCGGCAACCATGACCACCGGGGCATCCACCAGTCTGGCAACATCGGCG
>JAYTVV010000213.1:0-22705 GCA_043743795.1 Geobacteraceae bacterium | reverse complement strand
GCGCAAGCCAAAACAAGAAACATCGTGAATAATATCAGCAAGTTAAACCAATATAAACTAAACCGGGACTGATCGGGTTAAGTCCGACAGCCTCCTAGAGTGTAGTTCATCTTTTCAAACTAATGCGATACAGCGACTATGCGCTCTGCAATCTTGGCCATACTCCAATCATGTGGGTGCGCATTAACACCAGCGTTGCTGAATTGTACGCCTTGTTTGTCCTGATTAGTCGGATCTGTATATATGTCACCAATAAAAACATACTGGCCACCATGTGCAGCACATGCAGCTTGGATAACAGCATCCTTGTTAATATCTTTCCACCAGGTGCTGGTACAAACCAGCAATCTAGCCTGAGACACTGAGTCTAGCAATTTACTGTACTGCGGGGAAAAAACTTCCAGAGTACTTACGTTATCACCAAGTTCTACTACCACCATTGACGATTGCTTGACCGGCGCGACTATGGACAAAATATCTGAATCCAGCACAGTAATAGGTGACGTTTCAAGTGTCGAAAAGTTAATGGCTGCAGACAGTGGTAAATTTAATGAAGTTGAAACTAAGTGAGAAAAGTCCTTCGATGATACAGATGCCGCCATGCCCCAATCACCATACCAATCAACAGTTGGAAGCTGACCGTGACGGGTAAGACTGTTGCCGATAACGACAAGATCCGTTGGTGGCACATTTGCTGTAAGTAATATTGATGTATTTGCAGATGAAGCTGTTTTTGAGTCGGTAACTACTAATTTGATAGAATATTGCCCAGGCAAATCAGCAGTAACACTCGGCTTGGCAGTAGTTGAGTTGGTCAATGAAGCAATACTACCTGATGGCGATGAAACGATTGTCCATTCGTAACTAATCATGTTCCCGGTACTCTGGGAACCGTCCAGCGTAACGACACTGCCGCTAAATTTTAACTGAGATGAAGTAATTTTTGCCGTCAATGGAATGGAGGGAGAACTGTTATTATTGCCACCTCCACCACACCCCATTAACACCAACAACATTCCCACTACGTTCAGTTTTTTCATAATCCCCTCAATTTTGTTTTTTATGCCATCTTTATGACAGCGACAACCCTTCCATAAATAGCAATTCCTTCTCCGTTCAATGAAAAACCGAGAACCTAGGGGGGACGCTGCTTGTTATTTTTCTATTGCGTCCGAAATCTGCTTCCTGACCGACCTTTCAGCTTTCAAATACTTCTCGCCCCAATCGAGAATAAATTCTTCAGTGGCGGTCATATAGCACTCTCTCCGTTTTATGAGCAATCGTCACAATATGATTGATAACTCCATTCCACTTGTTTACTTCATCAGGAGTGTACACAAGAATGTCCATAGCGCATGGGTAAGGCTGAAACATCAGCTGTAATGAGCTTGACCGCTTGAATTTTGGCTGATCCGTATCCATCACTACCAAAAAATCAAGATCACTATCAGGAGTAGGAGTGCCGGCAGCGTAAGAACCAAACAGGATAATTTTCTCCGGATGGAAGTTTTCAGCAATAGCCTTTGCAACTCCGTCAATGGTTTTCAGGAGCGATCAGCTCGCCATATTTTTGTTGTTTCAAGTTTACAGTAGCCATAAATCCTCCTTAGCACGGGTTCATAGTATGCGCGTCTCATGCTTCGAGGCGTCAAACGTCACGCAAGGAGCGCGTTGATTTTGTATCTGTTATCTGAATTTAAATCTTGCATGGTGTAAATCTCCTTAGGGGCTTGGAAATTAGTGATTTACCATTTTTCGTAGGGGCGACAGCACTGCTTTTTCGTACTTCGTCCTGTTGCCACGAAGATCAAAGGCGGGCGAAGCAGATGAACCGTGCTTAGCCCCTACCGCATTTATTCAAAATTAAATGGTAAATTTGAAATTGCGGAATCCCTTATAATGTAATTGTTAGACGTTTTTAGCAAAAAAGCATCATTTGATCAACAGTTTAAAGCCATTATGGCAGTAAAACATGCTATAACGCTCCAAAAAGATACCAGTCCGGCACTCCCCAGACGTTTCGGCGCAACTCGATAATTTCATCCCCCGGATAGACTACCAGCCCGACTTTAGCTGCTTTCGGATGCTCCGCAAGAAACGTCTCCACACTCCTGCCGTCTGTATTGACCACCCGCAGTGACGATTTGGTTTCAATGGGGACAATACCATGTTCGCCTGCCAGCAGGAAATCCACTTCCAGCCCGGCGGCGGTGCGGTAGAAGTACAGCTCCGGTTCCACCGGCTGCAACTGTTTCCATTTCAGAAGTTCGGCGCAGACCCAACTCTCGTAGGAAGCGCCGCGACTAATTGAAAGCTCTCCGCTTATGGCCCTGTTCAAACCGCTATCAGGAAAATAAATTTTCGGACTCTTGACCAGTCGCTTGCTGACGTTTTCGTGCCAGGGAGGAAGTAAATAACATTGAAACGACATGGTCAGCAGTTCCAGATAACGTTTGAGGGTGTTGACCGCCACTCCGAGGTCCCGGGACACTTCACTGATGGAGAACAGATTGGCAGTGCGGCTGCATAACAGTTTCTGAGCCAGGGCAAAGGTATCGATGTTTGCTACTTGTCCCACATCGGCAATATCCCGTTCCAGATAGGTCTTGCGATAGTCTTTGAGCCAGTTCAGCCGCTCCGTTTCTCCGGCGCGGTGCCATATCGGCGGGTAGCCGCCCCACTGTTGATGTTCGTCCCGCGTCTGCCGCATGATACGCAGCCGCTGCGGCGAGGCCAGCGTGAGTCGCAGGACGTCCTGAGATGAAACCGCCTGATCCCGCCAGATACGGGAGAGAAGAGGTAGCGCCTCACCACCGGTCAACTCAAAGAGCGAGAAGGGATGCATCTGGCAGAGCGCCACCCGGCCGGCGAGGGTTTCGCGAATGTTCTTCATCATCAGCAACTGCGACGAGCCGGTCAGAATAAAACGCTTCCGCTCGTCCGCAGCTTTTTTTCGCTCCCTGTCCACCACCAGCTTTAACGGATCAAACAACTGCGGAAGTTTTTGCACTTCATCAAGAACTATCAGTGGCGTGGTAATGCTTTCCAGAATCTGAACGGCAGAGCGTTGAAAGCGGTGCCGTTCGTCGGGATCGTCGAAGGAGATGTAGCTGTATGGCAGGTTAAGGCGTTCGGGGAGGTGCATTTCGCAGAGCGTGGTCTTGCCGGTCTGGCGAGCGCCGGTCAGAGCCACAACCTGTTCATGCTGCAGGCGGGTGGTTATGATGTCGATTATTGATCGATTAACTTTATACATAATTGCATTTTTATCAATATCACTGCAAAATTACAATGTAAATTTGCAATTACATTGCAAACAGCAGATGCGTTATTATGTGAGCACACAGCGTAGCGGCCCACTGATCTATTCATAGGCCCCCTCCACTCGCGGATTACACCGGAAACTACTTGTTGCCACGCGCTATTTTTGCTATGTTGCAAAGTCAATTTTAACCAACAAGGGGATGGCGTACGATGAAATTTACCAAGATGCAGGGTGCCGGAAACGACTATGTTTATGTGAACTGTTTTGAAGAGACGGTCAGCAATCCACAGCAGACCGCGATACAGGTTTCAAACCGTAACTTTGGTATCGGTTCGGACGGCTTGATTCTGATCATGCCGTCCGAAGTTGCTGATGTGCGCATGCGTATGTTCAATTCCGACGGTTCCGAGTCGGAAATGTGCGGCAATGGTATCCGCTGTGTTGCCAAATACGCCTACGATCACGGTATCGTTGCAAAAACAGAAATCAGTGCCGAGACCGGTGCCGGTATCCTGACTCTGCAGCTTGTGCCGGGAGCTAACGGTAAGATCGCCAAGGTGCGGGTCAACATGGGGCCGCCCCGTCTGACGCGTGCTGAAATCCCGATGACCGGCGATCCCGGGGCACACGTCGTCGCAGAAGAACTGACGGTTCTCGACACAACGTTCAAAATCACCTGCGCTTCAATGGGTAATCCGCACTGTGTCATCTTTGTCGATGACGTTGAAAATTTCCCGGTAACCACATACGGCCCGCTGATTGAAAACAACGAGATGTTTCCGCGTCGCACCAACGTCGAATTTATCCAGATTATTTCGCGTACCGAGATTCGGCAGCGTACCTGGGAACGGGGGGCCGGTGAAACGTTGGCGTGCGGCACCGGATCAAGTGCCGTAACGGCTGCCTGTGTGCTGAATGGCCTGACGGAGAAAAAAATCCTCAACCATCTTTCCGGCGGCGATCTTGAAATGGAATGGGCCGAAGATGGTAATATCTACATGACCGGCCCGGCAGTGGAAGTCTTCAACGGAGAAATTACTCTGTAATGCCACGCGCCGTTACCACCATAAATATTCTTCTGGGAATCGCCATCATCGCCCTGTTGGCAGGAATCGCCACTGAGCGCCTGTCAGCGCGGCTCGGGAGTTCGTTCCTCCCTAAAACGGGTGCCCCTGCAACCCCGACGGTTTCCGGCCCCCCCCGCACAGAAGATTTATCCTTCTACTCCCCGATTCTGACAACCGGGCTGTTTGGCAAGGCGGCTCAAGGGCCGCTGACGCTGATCACAAACGCTCCGACCGCAGTGCAGGCTGCACCGGTGACGGCACCGTCCGAGCTGATGCTGCTTGGTACGGTCGTCGGGTCATTCCGGGAAACCTTCGCCATGGTTCGACATACCACAAAAAACGAAGAGCGGGTGTTCCGGTTGGGAGATATGGTCTTTGAGGCCGGGCGCCTGGCAGAGGTTGGTAAAGAACGTGCGTTTATCGTCATCAACAACAAAAAAGTTGAACTGTTGACCCCCATGACGCCGCCTGTAACATCGCCGGCCGGTCAGACGGCACCGGGAACAGCACATACGATAACGGCAGTGGCCAGCACCGGGGCCGGTAGTTATGTTATCGATCAGCGGGCGCTCAATGCGGCTCTTGATAGTCCGGCCCAGGCAATGAGCGATGCCCGCCTGCTCCCCAGCCAGAAGGACGGCAAGGTAGAGGGCTTCCGGGCTTCAGAGGTAAAACCGAATGGTGTTTTTTCAATGATCGGCATTAAAAATGGCGATGTGCTCTTGCGGCTGAACGATTTTCCCATGGATTCACCGGACAAGGCGCTGCAGTCATTTATTGCCCTCAAGGGGCAAAATCGGTTGAAACTGGATATAATCCGGGACGGCCAGCCGCAGACGTTTAATTACGATATTAGATAAGTCTGTTCTCTTGGGCACTGCTTGGGGAACGGAACGTAGTAATCTGGAGGTAGACGTGACACGATTTTTTCTGCGCACATGTTGCATGTTTGTTTTGATTGGAACACTCCTTGTTTCGTCGGCTTTTGCTGCCGGCGGTAAGGGAGTGGTGCTGAATTTCAATGAGGTGGATATCTCCACCATGGTGAAGTTCATCAGTGACCTGACCGGCAAAAATTTTATTCTTGATGATCGGGTCAAAGGGAAAATTTCGGTGTATTCCCCCTCCAAACTTTCGACTGAAGAAGCCTATAACGTCTTCATCTCCGTGCTGGAATTGAAGGGGTTCACCGTCGTACAGAGCGGCAAGGTCGCCAAAATAGTTCCCTCTTCCGCTGCCAAACAATCGGGTTTCAAATTATTGCCCCAAGGGGAACAGGCTCCCGTTAACGAAAGCTACGTTGCCCAGGTAACCAAGCTGGAGAATATCACTGCCCAGGAAGCGGTGACTTTTCTGCAGCCGATGGTTTCCAAAGATGGACATTTGTCCGCATTCGGCCCCGGCAATCTTTTGCTGATGCTGGATTCGTCCATCAATATCCGCAAGCTGCACGGCATTCTGCAAACGATTGACACCGAACGTACCCGTGAAGGGCTTGAAATTATCTATCTTAAAAACGTTTCGGCAGAAAGCGCTGCAACAACGGTTCGTCAGTGGCTGAGCGGTTCTGACGGCAAATCAGGCGGGCAGCCGGTTGTGCCGGGAGGAAGCAGTACGACAACTGTGCTGGCAGACCAGCGTCTCAACGCCCTGCTGGTTTTCGGCACCGAAGCAGCCAAGAAAACGATTCGCGACCTTGCCGTAAAACTGGATGTAAACCCGCCTGAGGCGAGCAGCAAGGTCAATGTTTATTACCTGGAAAATACTGATGCGACCGAAATGGCAAAAGTTTTGGACGGTGTTGTCAAAGGGATTTCCGCCCAGGCGGCTGCACAGCCGGGAGTCGGTGCTCCCCAGGCGTCGCCGTTCGACAGTGGCAAAGTGACCATCACTCCTGATAAATCCTCCAATTCGCTTGTCATCATGGCATCACCGAATGATTACAGTAACCTCATTCAGGTCATAAAAAAACTGGACCGTCGCAGCAAGCAGGTGTTTGTGCAGGTGCTGATTGCCGAAGTCTCCCTTGATAAATCCAGTGAATTAGGGCTTCAAACCGGTTTGATCGGCGGGGGGAACCCTAACAGCACCCTCACCGTGGCCGGCATGTATGACCCGCTCGGTACACTCAGCACCATTGGTGGTCTCCTCACTGCGGGAGGTACGTTAACCCCCGGCGTAACCGCCAGTCCGCTCAACGTGACGGCAGTGCTCAAGGCACTCGATAAAAAGGGATTGCTGAACATCCTCTCGACCCCGAACATCCTGACCTCCGACAACAAAGAAGCGGAGATCAATGTCGGAGAAAACGTGCCGTTCCAGGGAGCGGCAACACAAAGCACTATCGGAACAACAACGTCTGTCGAGCGCAAGGATATCGGCATCAATCTGAAGATCAAGCCTCAGATCAGTGAGGGTGACTATATCCGCATGGATATCAATCAGGAAATATCGGCCGTAAAGGACAGCAAAGGTCAGGCAATTGACCTGATCACCACGAAGCGCTCGGCCAAGACCAGCGTCGTGGTAAAGGATAAAGAAACGGTTGCGATCGGCGGCCTCATTTCGGATACCGAAGAAGAAACCATCAATAAAGTGCCGTTTTTTGGTGATATTCCATTGCTGGGATGGCTGTTCAAGACCAAATCCAAGACGCGCAAAAAAACCAACCTGATGATTCTGTTGACACCACACATCGTTAAGGATGCGGCTGATCTGGCCGAGATGACGCGCACCCAGCGTGAGGCGTTTGGTGATGCGGTCAAAAAGAACGAGCCGGTCAATGTCCAAAAAGAGATTTCCGGCAGATGAGTACCGGCACGATGAATGAGTCTGATGAGTTGGCGGCAACGGCTGCCCGGCTGGGAATACTGTTTCAGTCTGAAATCCAGGGTGATGAGGTTGATTCCGGGCTGTTGAGCCGTCTCCCCCTGTCGTTTGCCCGTTCCAACTCCATATTACCGCTGCGGGAAGTTGACGGTATCGTCAGAGTGGCTGTTTCCAGCGCTGCCGGACTGTTGCAGCTCGATGAACTGCGGCTGCTGTTCGGCATGTCGATTGAGGCGGTCCTGGTGCCGGCTCCGCTGCTGGCGGATGTCATCAACCATGTCTATGCCGGTGTTTCCGGGACAGCGCGCGAAGTGCTGCAGGAACTGCAGGGGGAAGACCTCTCTACCGTTGCCACGGAACTGAACAATCCTACGGACCTGCTTGATCTTTCCGATGAAGCGCCGGTTATCCGTCTGCTCAACTCAATCCTCTCGGAAGCGGTTAAAGAGCGGGTCAGTGACGTTCATATCGAGCCGTATGAGCGGGATCTGCTGGTACGGTTTCGTATCGACGGCATCCTCTACGAAAAACTCTCCCCTCCGAAAATTATTCAGGATGCGTTGATTTCACGTATCAAAATAATGGCAGGTCTCAACATCGCCGAGAAACGTCTGCCGCAGGATGGCCGTATCCGCGTGCGGGTTGCCGGCCGTGATGTTGATATCCGCGTCTCGATAATTCCGACCTATTACGGTGAGCGTGCCGTGTTACGTTTGCTGGACAAAAAAAAGGGGATACTCTCTCTGGCTGATATCGGTCTGGGTGAGCATGGCGTACATACGCTGGAGCGGATGCTGAACCGGACGAGCGGCATTATTCTTGTGACCGGTCCGACCGGCAGCGGCAAGTCAACAACGCTTTACGCTGCGCTGAACCGGGTCAATTCCAGTGAAAAAAACATTATCACCATCGAAGACCCGATCGAATATCAGATCAGGGGCATCGGCCAGATTCAGGTTAATCCCAAGATAGAGCTGACCTTTGCCGGTGGTCTGCGCTCGATTCTGCGTCAGGACCCGGATATCATTATGGTGGGCGAAATCCGTGATGCCGAAACGGCTGAAATTGCCATCCAGGCCAGTCTGACCGGCCATCTGGTGCTTTCAACCCTGCATACCAACGATGCTGCCACTGCCGTGACCCGCCTCGTGGATATGGGGATCGAGCCGTTCATGATCGCCTCGTCGCTGTCCGCCGTTGTCGCCCAACGCCTGGTGCGGGTGATCTGCCCCCACTGCCGCGAAGAATATCATCCCGTGGAACAGTACGCCGGAATAACGCTCCCTGAAAAACTGTATCGTGGCCGGGGATGTGATGCCTGCTTCGGTCTCGGCACTCTCGGACGGACAGCCATCTATGAAATCATGCCGATCGACCAGGAACTCTGCTCAATGATCATTCGTCGCAGTCATGCCGGTGAGATTAAGGAATATGCGGTTGCCCGCGGTATGAAAACTCTGCGTGATGACGGAATTGCCCGTGCCGCCGCCGGTATTACCACCATCGAAGAGGTTCTGCGCGTTACCCAGGACGATTATGCCGACGTTCCGCTATAAAGCCTACAGTGCAACCGGTTCTTCGGTCTCCGGTACCGTTGAGGCCGATTCCGAACGGCAGGCGATGCTGCAGCTCAAGAGTAAGGGACTGCTGCCGCGTGAAGTGGTGGAAGAGGGGGGCACTGCGGGGAGCTCCGGATCATTTTCCTTCCGGCGCGGGGTTTCCGCTGAAGATCTCTCACTTTTTACCCGCCGTCTTGCCACGCTGGTGGCGTCATCCATTCCACTCTTTGAGGCGATGGGGTCGCTGTGCGAACAGGAAGAAAACGGGCCGCTTCGGCAGGCGCTGGTGCGGGTGAAAGAGCGCATCGCCGAAGGGGCATCCCTGTCCCGGGCGCTGGCAGTCGAACCGGATATCTTCGGCGAAAGCTACGTCAGCATGGTCGCAGCAGGAGAAGCCGGCGGCGCGCTCGATGCTGTGCTGGAACGGCTGGCGGATTTTCTGGAAGAGCAGGAGCAGGTGCGGAGCAAGGTTACATCGGCCCTGGCATATCCGATCCTGATGATCTTCGTGGGGGGCGGCGTCATGCTCTTTCTGCTGACGGTCGTTATCCCCCGCATCGTCACCATTTTTGAAGACAGTAAAGCCGCTCTGCCGCTGATCACGATCATTCTGATCAAAGTAAGTCATTTTCTGCAGGGGTACTGGTGGATTCCCACCTCCCTGATAATCGCCTCAGTTCCCCTCTATCGCAAAGCCATGAAGCGTGATGACCTGCGTTTGAAACGTGATGCACTGCTGCTGCAACTGCCGATGGCTGGCGGGATGCTGCAACGCCTTATTCTTTCCCGCTTTGCCCGGGTTCTTGGACTGCTCCTCTCCAGCGGTGTGCCGATCATGCGGGCACTTGAGATCACCGGCGAAGTTGTCGTCAACAGGGTCTACCGTTCCTATCTGCGTGGTGTCATGGAAGAGGTTTCCCAAGGTGGCAGCCTCTCTGCGAGTCTGAAAAAGAGCTCCCTTTTCCCTCCGCTTCTGGTGCATCTGACCGGCGTCGGTGAGAAAAGCGGCAATCTGGAAGAAATGCTGGTTAAGGCCGGCGTTGCGTATGAGCGTGAGTTCAGTGCCCGGCTGACACGGCTGATGGGGCTGATGGAGCCGCTGCTGGTTCTGGCCATGGGTGTGGCGGTAGGAATTGTGGTTCTGGCCGTGCTGCTGCCGATTTTTGAGCTGAACCAGTTGATCAAGTAGGAGACTCATCGCCCATGGCTCTCACAGTGGATGTACAACAACAGGTTTTCGATCTGCTTTCGCGTGCCTCCAACCTCTCATTTGTCACAGCAGATCAGGAGGGTGGCAGTGTCAGCATGCTCACGCCCGGTCAGCGGGTCACTGCCGAAGTTCTGTTGACTCTGCCCAATAACCGGGCCCAGGTTCGGGTCGGAGCTGAACGCTTCAATCTTGATCTGCCGATGGCGGTTCGCACCGGACAGGCGCTGGAGATGACCTTTGTCTCCGCTGACCCGCGCTCGACATTTGCTATCGCCCGTCAGGCCGGTGCCGCTCCTCCGGTCAGCCTTTCCGACGCCTCTCGTCTGCTCAGTCTGCTGGTTTCAAGTGAACAGATTGTTGATCCGCAGCTCCGCACCTCTTTGCAGAGCATTGGTGACATGCTGCGCAGCAGTTCCGGCGAAACGGCCGTGCTGGCGAACCTGCTGGATGAGGCGCTTGTGTATGGTTCCGGCCGGGATGCGGCGTTCGTCACCGCTTCTGCCGGCGATGCCGTGAAGATGCCGGGAAGTGAATCGGGAGCAAATCGCCTGACCCCCGACCAGGCGCGATTGGCAACGTTTGAATCAAATGCGGCACAGATACTCAGAAGCATCGCCCAGAATTCACGTGGTACCCTGATTGAGGCGGCTAACCATCCGCTTGTGCCGTTACCGTTCCTGCCGGGTGAAGAAATCAATGCGACCGTTGTTGGCACCCTGTCTGGTGGAAGAGCCATTGTACAGATGGCCGGAACGACGCTGGAGCTGCTGCTGCCTCAGAAAGTCGTGCCGGGCGAAATTCTGCGTCTGACCTACCTGTCGGGGGAACCGAAGCCGACTTTTACGTTATCCCGCACAACTTCCGAGGGGATGCCGCCTGCTCTGAGTGAAGCCGGCCGCTGGCTGAGCGTGCTGGAACACAGCGGTGGCGGAGTGTCAAGTCAACAGATGTACGTGCTGGACCGGCTGAATACGGTGCTGAAGAATCTTCCTCCTGATTCGCCGGCTTTTACGGCTATTCAGGATGAGGCAATTACCTATCGGACGGTCATGCGTGGGCAGGTATCGCCAGAGCAGTCCGCTACGTTTCTGTCGTCGCCGCAGGCTCCGGCTGCCGCGGGAAACGGCATTGCATTGAGTGACGATATGGCCAGGCTTCTTCAGGCTGTGATCAAAGGCAATCGGCTGGCATTGCTTGAAACACTTAACCAGCAGAGTGTACCGACCGGTTTTGCACCGGGACAGCAACTCAAGGGTGAGGTGATGGCTGCTCTGGGAGGCGGACGCTTCATGGTTCAGGTCGCGGGGCGGAACCTGGAATTTATGTTGCCGAAGGGTGTTGCGAGCGGCGATAGAATTAATCTGTTTTTCATCACCGATGAACCGCAGCAGACATTTTTGATGGCCCGGTTCGGAAAGCCCGGAGATTCGCGGGTGAGCGAAACAGGTCGCTGGTTGAGCGGTTTTCTGGGCGAAGCGGCCGGTCATGTTCCTGCACAAGCCTCCCTGGGTATTTTGAGAACGCTGCTGGCAGGCCCGGCGACTGATGCGTCGCTGCTTGGTCGGATGCTGCAGCAGGGGCTGAGGGAGAGCGGTCTGTTTTATGAATCCCATCTGGCTCGCTGGTTTGGCGGTGATTATCCGCTGGAAGAGATCCTCAGGGAACCGCAGGGACGGCTGTCTCCTCGTGTCGCGCAGAATGACGAGCAACCCGCGGCGACGGCAGATCAACTGGTGCGGGCCAGCGTCAGGACCGGTTCGACTGAAATAATGGAGGCTGTTTTTAAAAAAGCCGGTACCAGCATGGCGCATGAAGGAATTGCTGATCAGCGCAGTCTGCCGATAGTGAGTGAACAACTCTCAACACTGCAGAACGGACAATTGGTCTTTCGGGGCGATCTCTATCCCGGCCAGCGTCTGGAGTGGACCGTTGCCGAGCGGGAGGCGCAACGTAATGCGTCAGGTGGGCGGGAACGGAGCTGGGATACCAGCGTGACCATCAATCTGCCGAATCTTGGACCGGTCACCGCACTGCTTATGCTTGATGGTGCGCGGATCGCTGTTACAGTCAGTGCTGAAAATAGTCTAACGGTTCCCGTTTTGGAAGCGGGAAGGGTTCGCCTGGCTGAACAGCTGGAAGGTGCCGGGCTGACGCCGGCTGAAATGAGCATACGCCATGCAGCCGCGTGATGCTGACGAACGGCGTGCGGCGGTGCTTTCGTACAAGCAGGGCTACTATGCCCCGGTTGTGCTTGCCCGGGGGAAGGGCGTTGTTGCCGAAGCGATAATCGCCTGTGCCCACGAAGCGGGTGTGTATGTCCATGAATCACCGGATTTGGTCCGGCTGTTGATGCAGGTTGATAATGATCAGTTCATCCCTCCCGAATTGTACCGGGCGGTTGCGGAAGTTCTGGTGTGGCTGGAATGGCTGGAGAGTCAGCAAAAAACAATGGTGTGAGGAGGAATGATGCAGATCAAGTTTGGTACCGACGGTTGGCGGGGCGTTATTGCCCGCGATTTCACCTTTGAAAACCTTTCACGCGTGGCGCAGGCGACCATGGACTATCTGAACCGCGAAGGTTTGGGAAATAAGGGACTGGTAATCGGTTATGACCGCCGCTTTCTCTCCCGTGACTTTGCCCGCCGTGTGGCAGAAATTGCCGCAGGCAACGATATCCACGTCCGTTTAACAGAGGATTACGCCCCGACCCCGGCTGTTTCATGGGCTGTGCGGGAGACCGGCGCCGGCGCCGGAGTGATGATTACGGCCAGCCACAATCCACCTGAATATAACGGTTTTAAAGTGAAGGAGGCATTTGGCGGGTCTGCCCTCCCGGAGACAACTAAAATACTTGAAGAAATCGTTGCGTATAACCAGAAAAACGAGCGGCGAATCATATCGATCCCCTATCAGGAAGCGTTGGAAAAGGGGCTTGTGAAACTGTTTGACCCGTGTGAAGGCTATTTTCACCAGATCAGTCGCTATGTTGATCTTAATCTGATCGCCAAGGCGGGGATTGCTGCGGTAGTTGATCCCATGTACGGTGCCGGGAGCGGGTATATCCCGCGTCTTTTGCCGGGTGTTGACGAAATTCATTCCAATGAAAATCCCTCGTTTGGCGGGGTGCCGCCTGAACCGATCGGTCAGAATCTGCAGGAATTATCAGCCCTGCTCAAGGGGGGGAAATACCGGGTCGGTCTGGCGCTGGACGGTGATGCCGACAGAATCGGTGCTGTTGATGAAAATGGAGATTTCTTTTCCTCACACTGCATCTTTACGGTGATCCTGCGGCATTTGATTGAATATAAAAAACTGACCGGAGCGGTGGTCAAGACGGTTTCGACAACCCGTATGGTCGATCTGCTGGCTGAAAAATTCGGGCTGGAACTCTTTGAAACACCGATCGGCTTCAAGCATATCTGTGAGCTGATGCTGGAACGTGATGTTCTTATGGGTGGTGAAGAGTCCGGTGGCCTGGGGGTAAAGGGGCATATTCCGGAGCGGGATGGAATCCTTCTTGGACTGCTGCTGCTCGAAGCGGTTGCGGTGAGCGGTAAAGGGCTGCGGGAGTTGCTTAACGAAACAATGGATGATATCGGGCATTTCTATTATCAACGAATTGACCGCCGTATCGAAAATACCGCCAAAGAACAGCTGATTGCCCGGTTAAGCTCAAATCCTCCGACGGAGATTGACGGTAAACGGGTTGCCACTACCAATTTTAGCGATGGTTTTAAGTTTATCTTTGAAAACGGTGATTGGCTTTTGATCCGTCCATCCGGTACTGAGCCGGTTTTACGTCTGTACAGTGAGGCGGGAACCCTTGATCAGGTCGAACGCTTTCTGCGCCAGGCGGTAATGATCGCCGGCTGTTAAAATATATTTGCCTGCCGTCACTACACGGTTGCACTGGCGAAAAAATCAGTTATAATCCACCCCGCTGAATTGTGTGCGCAGAAACGACACAAACAGAATATTTCTTCCATACTTACTATGGAATATATACACAAAGGAGCACACTGCCATGGCAAACATTCTGATTGTTGATGATTCATCCACCATGCGTAAAATCATTTCGAGATCTCTTCGTCAGGCCGGACTTGCTGTCGATGAAATTTACGAAGCCGGCGACGGTATTGAGGGATTGGGAGTGATAGCGTCGGGTAAATCCATTCAGCTGATTCTTTCTGACATCAATATGCCGAATATGGACGGCCTTGAGTTTGTTAAAGCGGTGCGTGGCAACGGTAATACAACCCCTATTGTAATGATCACGACGGAAGGCGGCGAAGAGATCATAGCAGAAGCGATGTCGAGCGGCGCAAGTGACAGCATCAAAAAACCGTTTACTCCCGACCAGCTCCAGGAAAAGCTGGGAGGCCTTATATGAGTCTCAACGCGGACATTTCCCGAACAACCAGCTTTACCGAAGAACAGGTGGCGGGATATGTGATTGATGCGACCACAGAGGTCTTCTCTACAATGGTTATGATGGATGTGGCTGGCGATTTTCCGCTCAAGGAGCCGGTCAGCCGCTTCAAATGCAGCATCACGGGGATGGTCGGTTTTGCAGGTACCTATTCCGGCGTAATTTCGATTCACTGCCCGGTTTCTCTCGCACTGAAAATCACCTCCAATATGCTTGGTGTTGACTGCGATGAAGTCAACGACGATTTGAATGATGCTATCGGGGAAATCGCCAACATGCTGGGGGGGAGCGTCAAACAGGTGCTCTCCAAAGGGGGCCTGGACGTAAAACTGTCGATTCCGACCGTGATTTCGGGAGAAGACTATACGGTAAACTCACTCTCTGACAATGATTGTGTTGTTGTCCCCTTTGCCATTGAAGGTCACACCCTGCTGGTCGGGCTGACACTGAAAAAAGAAGATTAGTCGCATCGTCTTGTATCATTGGCAGCCATGATGCGGGACTACCATACTGAATCCGCATCGAAAGACGATATCTGATGGATGGTTATACAACGCTATACGGGATGCTGGAAACGGCCCTGAAGCAGGCCGGTGAAGAAAGCGGCATGCTCCTTGGGCAGGAGCTTTCCATTGCCCTTTTAGATTCACTTTCGACAAGCAAAAGCTCGTATTTCGGGGGGCTTGACGACGGCTGCTTTGTTCTTGGTGTAGATTCGGGCGAAGCTTACGGAGGTCAGTTCTACCTCGTTTTTTCATTGCGCGACGCCATCGTCATGAGCAGCATCCTGCTCGGAATTCCGCCGGCCCGTATTCAGGAAAAGAAGCGTCTCTCCATCATTGAAAATGATGATATTGATGCGTTTTCCGAGATTGCCAATATGGTGAATGCGGCGCTGAACACGGTCTTTCAGGGCGCACTTCCCAACAAAATCCGCCTCAAGTTGTTACCACCAAAGAAGTACATCCCCGAAATTGACGAGATAAACCAGGAAGAGCCATTACCGGATGGTGATTATCTCATGTTCCGCTCCAAGCTTGATATGCCGGGGCAGGAAATGAATCACCTGGATGTTTTGATTCCGGTTGCCCTGGGCGATATGTTTGATCCTCAGCCGCTGGTTGCCGATACAGAAAGCGAAGCTGTGACTGAGCTTGCTGCTGAAGCCGGTGATGAAACAGCTCCTGCTGACGGGCAGGAAGAAACTGAGGCAGAACTGTCCGCTGTCAGTGGCGTTGACAGCATCGTTGTGCTGGAGGACAATGGGGAACAACGCCAACAGATGGCCGAACTGCTGGCGTTTACGGGATATCAGATTGCTGAAGGCACACTAAATGCGGATATTAAAGAGCTGTTTGCCGGTCGGACGGTAAAGCTGGTTATAATTGGCTCACAGGATGCTGATGATCGTGAGCTTGCCGTCTGTATAAAGGTGAATGCCATGCGCCAGGACTCCCCGCCGCCGATAATTATGAGTGCCGAGTGCTGGACGAGAACTGCCGTTCTCAAAGCGCTTAAATACGGGGCGCGGGACATTATTATTAAGCCCTTCAATGCTGACGATGTTACGTCAAAAGTTCGTCGGTATTGTAAAATAGCGGGGGCGTGATTTTTACTACATTGTATGCGGTTTTCTGTGCGTTGCCGACGGAAGATATCTTCGGTAACGCACGTATCCTTTTTGTTCGGGCTATGCGGGTCTGGTGATGGCTCAAATTCCAACCTCACAATCAGTCGTTGCTCTTTTTTGGCGCCGGAGCTCGTTCTTCGGTGCTCTGTTGTTTGCCTGTGCCCTTGCGGTGCTTTCCGATACGGCGCACGCGTCCATTCCCAACCGGCTTTTCCGGATAGATATCCGTCCTCAAAAAGATTTTACCCGCCTTACCATACGCTTGGCAGAACCTCCACAATACACGCTTGCTGCAATCCCGGGTAATCGTCTGCGTTTTGTTATACAAGATACCGGCGGTACCCTGTTTAAAAAGTTCCGGCGATATTCTGACAAAAATATTGGTGGACTGGTTCTCAAAAAACGGGGTGACGCCTTGATGGTGACCTTCCAGATATCTCAGGCGGCCGGGTTGCGAGATCTGTCCCGCCCCGATATAAGTGCGATAACAGTGGATATTGGTGCCCCGTTTAAGCCGAGAACACCGCAATCCTCTCTCGGAGGACGGGACAGGATCTGGAAAGGTGTCGAAAAACTGGTGCGTGACTTTGATCCGCCGCTCAAGTCGGAGATACCTTTTTCTCAGACGGACCGCCAGGTTTTAAAAAATATCCTGACTGACGAAGAACAGAAAGATTTTATAGCAGCTGAAGCTGCTCTCTATAAGGGGCGTCTGACCGAAGCCGAGGAGATGTTTACCCGCTTTTCGTCTCATCAGGGGCCGATCCGCTCGTTGATGCTCTATCGCCTTGGAGAAACGTGGTACAAACTGCAAAAGTATCCCCAGGCCTTGACGGCTTTTCGTGAGGCGGAAAAACTTTGGCCGGCATATCTTGGGCTCAACCCGGGGGTTACCTTTTATTATGGTGACACCGTTGCCCGAAGCGGGGAGCTGATTTCTGCCCGTTCTCTGCTTGCAAGTCTGGTGGCTCGCCTTGCCGACAAAACGTTTGCGCCGGCTTTGCTCGTACGACTCGGTGATATCCTTACGAGGCAGGGGCATGAGCGTGAAGCCCGTGCCATTTATCAGAATGTTGCGGATTATTTTAAAGAAAACAAAGCCAGCCAGATGGCGCTGATGCGGCTGGCCGACGGCGACTTTCTTCAATCAACACCCTGGAACTACCGTCCGATCAGCGACGTGTATCTGACCGCCTCCCGGCAGAGCGGTGATCTTGACATGCGTGAGGAAGCTCACTTCAAACATGTTCTGCTTGAATCGATGCATGGTGAAGCGGGTGAAGCGCTGCAGATATTAATGGGGTTCCAGCGCAAGTTTCCGCGCGGCGTGTATGTGGCAGTCGCCAGAACCATTCGGGAGGTTCTGGTCGCTGAAGTCTACCGGAATACCACCTGGAACAGGGACCCGTCTGCACTCGTGCGTTTCATGGACGAACAGCACGAGTACCTTGCCAGCTGTGTTGAACAGCCGGGGTTCCTTGCGACGGTTACCCGGGCTTACAGCGAGGCCGGGCGGCCGATCGAGCTGGTCAAGTTATTGACGGCGCTGGTTGATCGATCGTGGGCAGGTTCGGTAACTCCGGAGCTGTATGTCAGTATTGTTGATAATGCTGAATTGATTGGCGATACCGCCACTGCCGAGAGGACTCTGAGAGCATTTTTGAGCAAGTTTCCGAGCAATCAACGGGCACGCCAGATGACGGAACGACTCGGGTCAATTTATTTTTCTACGGAAAAGTACCAGCAGGTCAAGGAAACACTCCTCTGGTTGCTCAACAAAGGGGAACGAGCCCAGCGCGCTGAAAGTTATTATCAGCTGGGGCGGTCGCTCTGGGCACTTCAGTTGTATCCACAGGCGGCGAAATCGATGGATCTGTTTCTTTCAGCGCCTTCGGGCCGCGATCCTCGTCTTGTTCCGGATGCATATTTTGTTGCCGGCTCGGCCCGGGAAAGCTCGGGTGATCGAAAGGGGGCTCTGAAGCTGTTTGAAGCGGCGATCAAGCTTCCGAATAATGCGCGTAATGAAGAGTTTATCTACAAAGCAGGTCAGATCAATCTCCAGGAAGGTAACACCGGACGGGCAAAAGGATTATTTGACCAGCTTGCGAAAAGCGGTAAAGACCCCGACTGGCAAAAATTGGCCCAGCAGGCCCTGACATCCCTCGAATTGAAGCCCTCCATCCGATAAATTCGGTACGTAAGTCAATACTATGACTTTGTCAAAATAATGGCGCAAAGTCTGCCCCGATTACTGTGGGCAGCGCCCGCATACCCCCCTTGTATCGTGCCTTTTTAGAATTATTCTCCGTGGTATGCTTATTGCAAATATTGCCGATCTGGAGGAACCAGTTATGCAAATTGAGGGTATTTTTAACAGTACAATCGACCTGCTGGGGAAAAGCGTTGACCTGAGGGCAAAAAATCAGAATTTGATTGCTTCCAACATTGCCAATGCTGAAACTCCCAATTTTATGCCAAAATCATTAGCCTTTGACGAAGAGTTGCAGAGCGCTTTGAAAAGCAGGTCAAGCGGCCAGCGCTCGTCCTCGGCCCCCCATGCACGACATATTCCTGTGCGGGGTGCGGGAGCTGCCATTCAGTCTGTCTCTGGCAGAGTTGTCGAGACTCCGGCCAAGACACCCAGTCGAGACGGCAATGCGGTAGAGCTTGAAAATGAGATGGGTAAAATGGCTGAAAACCAGGTTATGTTTAATGCATCGGTGCAGATGCTGACCAAGAAATTTGAAGGATTACGAACGGCAATCAAGGGGGGGATATAAATGGATTTTTTCAGTTCGATGAATGTCAGTTCGTCGGCTCTTTCTGCTGAGCGGACCCGCATGAATCTCATATCCAGCAATCTTGCCAATGCCAATGCAACGAGGTCTCCCGAAGGGGGACCGTATAAAAGGAAAGATGCTGTCTTTGCTGCAACTCCCCTTGAAAATCGTTTTAGCCGGACTCTTGATGGTGCCACCGCCCAGCAAATACGGAAAGTGGATGTTTCCGAAATTGTGGAAGACCAGAATCCGCCGCGACTCCAGTACGACCCCGGCCACCCGGATGCTAATCCTCAGGGGTACGTAGCGTTGCCGAACGTCAATGTGGTTGAGGAAATGGCCGACATGATCGGTGCGACACGGGCGTATGAGGCAAATGTCACTGCCGTGCAGGCAGCTAAAAGCATGGCTCTGAAAACTCTCGAAATCGGCAGATAAACGCAGTATTTAACTTTGAACTCATGAGGATATAAACCATGGTTATTAACGGTATTGAGAGCGGGATTGGCATGTCGAAAGCTTTTCCGGAAATGGGCAAGATCAGTTCGTCGTCCACAGCCGATGGCGCCGGTAAGTTTTTTAGCGAGCTGGTATCGAAAGTTAATGATATTCAAGTGCAGTCGGACAAATCGATTCAGGGCCTTGCCAGTGGAGAGAACAAAAATCTCCATGAGGTCATGATTGCAGTCGAGAAAGCCAGCATATCGTTCCAGTTTATGTCCCAGGTGCGCAACAAGGCCCTTGAAGCATATCAGGAAGTCATGCGGATGCAGGTGTAGTCTTATCCGGCGAAAGTATCATTCGAACTAACAGTGCCACTGAAAGGAATATAAAACGTACCGATGCCAGAAGGAATCCGTAGACTCATAGAGCCGCTCCTCGCACTTTCTCCAGGCAAGCAGATGCTGATTGCAGCAGTCGCTTTTCTCTCTGCTGTTGCATTTGCCATTTTGATTTTCGTTGCGAACCACACTGACTACCGACCGCTCTTTACCAACCTGACTTCAGAAGATGCGGGAGAAATTGTCAAAAAATTGAAAGACGCCAAGACACCATATCAGATCACTGCTGATGGCAAGGGCATTCTTGTGCCATCAGATAAAGTGTATGAACTCCGTCTGACGTTGGCTTCAGAGGGGATTCCTCAGGGTGGTGGCGTCGGCTTTGAAATATTTGACCGCAAGAATTTCGGTATGACGGAGTTTGTTCAGAAACTTAATTATCAACGGGCTCTGCAGGGCGAACTCTCCCGGACAATTGCGCAGCTCAACGGTGTTGAACAGGCGCGTGTACATCTGGTTATCCCTGAAAAATCTCTCTTTAAGGACAATGAGAAGGCCGCTACCGCCTCCATTGTACTTAAAATGAAATCAAGCCGTGCCCTTACTGACTCAGAGGTGCAGGGCGTTGTTCATCTTGTTTCCGCCTCGATTGAAGGAATGGACCCTGAGCATGTTACCGTTCTTGACAGTCGCGGCAAGATTCTGAGCAAAGGCGGCAGCAGTGACGCGACAACGCGCATGACAACGGCTATGCAGGAAACGCAGCGCACCTATGAAAAAAATGTTGAAGAGCGCCTCCAGTCGTTGCTTGACCGGATTGTCGGTGGCGGCAAGTCGGTAGCACGCGTTACGGCATCCTTTGATTTCAAACAGGTTGAACGGGTTGAGGAAAAATTCGATCCGGAAGCAAGTGCCGTCAGGAGCGAACAGCGGACGGAAGAAAAAGGCTCATCAACCACAAGCAGCACCGGCGTTCCCGGAGTACAGACAAACCTTGGACGTACGGCACCCGGAGGTGGCGCAACTTCCGGCGGCGGATCTAAAAACGACGAAACACTTAACTATGAAGTAAGCCGCTCAACGGCAAAAATTATTGAACCGGTGGGGGCATTGAGCAAAATATCCATTGCTGTTCTGGTTGACGGCAAATACGAAGCGCCAGCTGCAGTCAAGGATGGACAGGTTGCCAAGGCTAAGTATTCTCCGCGCTCACCTGATGAACTGCAAAAAATTGAGACTCTGGTGAAAAGTGCCGTTGGCTTTAATCCTGAGCGCGGTGACCAGTTGAGTGTTCAGAACATTCCCTTCCAGGATACCGGGGAGTCCGGTGCCATTGAGACACCCACCTGGTGGACAAATCCATTTTTTATGTCGCTTGCTAAAAATCTGATGATTGGCGTGGGTTTCCTGGTTCTTATTCTGTTTGTAATCCGGCCGCTCCTCACCTCTCTGCGACTGTCGAAACGGCCGACTCTTGAGAGCTTTGAATCAATCGGCGCCGGCGGAGAACAGTTGACATCAGCAGAGCGGGCACAGATCGGTTCACAGATGGCCGAGCAGCAGCAGCTGATTGAACAGGCGAAAAAAGATCCGTATCAGGTAGCCCAGATATTGCAGAACTGGGTTGCAGAAGACAAATAATGATTCAATCTTATGATGTTATTTTCACTCATGCGGTTACAGGGATATTATGACAGGATCAGAAAAAGCCGCAATCTTACTGCTCTACCTGGGCAATGATGTAACTGCACAGGTGTACGAGCATCTGGATGATTCCGAAATTAAAAAAATCAGTAAGAGTATGGGTACACTCGGCCACGTCTCGCGTGAGACAATTATGACGGTTGTGTCCGACTTTACGACGGTGATTGACCCTGAAGCGGGTATTTTTTCTCAAGGAGATGAATTCGTTCTGAAAATCCTTGAAAAAGCACTCGGTCCGGAAAAAGCCCAGATACTGATGGATGAGCTGCAAGCCTCCAGTTATGGTGATCTCGTTGATATTCTGGCGAATATGGATTCAAAAAGTCTTGCCAACTTCCTTTCTCAGGAACACCCTCAAACCATTGCGGTCATTCTCGCCAAACTCAAATCGAAGCAGACCAGCGAAATTATAAGTCTTCTGCCGCAGGAATTGCAGGCGGAAGTGGTATTGCGAATTGCTGATGTCGATCAGGTTTCTCCTGAAATACTCAAGGAAATTGATGATGTCATGAAGCGTGAGCTCCAGTCTATGGGTGGTACTTCGCGATATAAAGTCGGTGGTATTGATAAGGTCGTTGACATGTTCAACCACTTTGATCGCAGCAAGGAAAAACAGATTCTCGATAAGCTCGATGTCCTCAGTCCGCCATTGTCAGAGATCATTCGTAAGCACCTCTTTACCTTTGAAGACGTCTTTGCTCTGGACGACCGAAGTATTCAGTCTGTGATGCGTGAGGTGTCTAACGATACATTAACATTGGCCATGAAGACTTCACCGGATGAAGTGAAGGACAAAATTTTCAAAAATATTTCCAGTCGTGCGGCAGATATGATCAAGGAAGATCTCGAGGTCATGGGGCCGGTACGGCTTTCAGATGTCGAGAAAGCGCAGGGAGAAATTATCAAGATTGTGCGCAAGATGGAGGAAGAAGGTAAAATCGTCCTGGCCGGCCGCGGAAGCGAAGATGTCCTTGTCTAAAATTATTAAACAGGCAGATCTCGGCAGTACGGGCGTCTCTGAGTTCAGCTTCAGAAACATCGGACAGGCTTTTGCTGCCGCTCCCGCGGAGCAGGGTACGGGCAGTTTTGTACCAATGGGTCTTTTTCAGGGCGGTGACTTACAGGATTGTGAACGGGATGAGGCGGTCGACACCGGCCCGCCTCCAATTGAAATAAGCGAAGAAGAGCTCAATCAGAAAATAGACGCTGCATTTAATGATGGCCTCAAAGAAGGCAAGGATCTTGCGGAACGCGGCCTGATAAATGTATTCAGGGCACTGCGGGCATCAAGTGAAACGATTCACAACCTGCGAGACAAGATTTTTCGGGAATCAGAGGACGAACTGATCAATCTGGTCATGCTCGTTGCCCGCAAGGTAATCATCCGTGAGATAGCTCAGGACCGTTCGATTTTATCCGGGGTCGTGCAAAATGCGCTGGCCGGTTTATC
>JAYTVV010000212.1:0-2865 GCA_043743795.1 Geobacteraceae bacterium | reverse complement strand
CCCATAATCATTATCTGATGATCGAGTCCGAGTATGCCCGCCTCATGGGCATGGTGCATGAATCGGATATGGACACCTACGTCAGGGAGTAGTCCCGAGGTATTCCACGCATACCGTGCAATGATAGAGCCCTCCGGTGACGCAGGGCTCTATTTTTTTGAGGGGTGGCAGATTTGCCCTGCGCATGTTTTTTGAAAAATATTGTAACCTTTTCCCTGTTGCCCCAGTCTCCTGAGTAAGATGTAAAAAAACAAGGAGGAAGATCATGAAAAATGCAGGTAAAGGATTTGTAATCGTTGCCGCAGTTGTAGCAGCAGTCAGTTTATCACCGCTTAATTCGTTCGCCTTCATGGGTGAAGACGGTGCACCACCGGCGGGTCGCCATTTTAAAAAAATGGCAACAGACCTCGGACTGTCCAGTCAACAGCAGCAGGATGTAAAGGCTGTTTTTGCAAAGACCCGTCCCCAAGCTGAACCGCTGATGAAACAGCTCAAGACGGAGCATCGCTCCTTGAGGGCATTGATCCAGGCGGATGCCCTTGATGACGCGGCTATTCGTGCCCAATCCGCCAAGGTGGCGGCCATCGAGGCCGACCTGGCCGTGCAGAGAGCGCATGTCGGCCAGCAGGTCCGGGCCATTCTGACTCCGGAGCAGCTGCAGAAATTCAAGGAACTTCAAGCCGCTCGTGACGGTAGGATGGATGATCATAGCCGTGGTCGGCGCCCCAGACAGCCACAGCAGGACAAGTAGCGGCTTCCGTGGCTGATCTTCCGGAAAATGAACCCTCCGATGAAAGCCTTGTCAAAGCCGCGTGTGGCGGTGATGACGAGGCTTTCACCCGCTTGGTCGTCAGGCATAAGCGCCGGGTTTTCGGGTTGGCCGCCCGTTTTACCCGTGGCGGGCATGAGCTGGATGACATCTGCCAGGATGTATTCATCAAGGCCCATCAGAACCTGGCCGCTTTCCGGAATGATGCCCCTTTTGAGCATTGGTTGATCAGGATCGCCGTGCGGGTCTGTCACGATGCGCTTCGTAGCCGGAAACGGGAAAAACATCACACCTACCTTGATGAATCTGTGTTGGAACTGCGCGACCACGCCGGTGAGGCCCGTGATGAAGCCCGGCAGGCACGGGAGCTGCTTGCGGTCGCCCTGGCACGGCTCAAGCACGATGAGCGGCTGGTGATCACGCTGCTGGAGCTCGAACAGCTGACCGTGCGGGAGACGGCTGCCGCCACCGGCTGGAGCGAGGCGAACGTCAAGGTCCGGGGGTATCGGGCGCGGCAGGCTTTGAAGAGGGTTCTGGAGGAATACGATGAAAGATAAAATGGATGACCGGCTTGACCGGCTTTTCGCTGCCGCCCGGAATGCGCCTGTTGATGAGACCGCTTCGGATGAATATTTTGAGACCCGTGTTCTGGCTCGCATTAAAGAACAGCGTGAATCGGCAGATCCCTGGTATGCCGCAGCCTGGCGATTGCTTCCGGCGTTTGTCGCGGTTGCCGCCATGGTTACGATCTGCACGCTTACGTTCTATCCAGCGAAATCTGGTGACATATTTGCCGCCATTACCAGTGGGCAGGATGAAAACGCCGGAATCAGTTTTCTGACAGGAGAGTGATATGAAATCCATCAAACCGGTTGTTGGCCTGATTTTGGTCTTTATTCTGGGAGCGACAAGCGGTTCGTTCGTCACCTACATGGTGTCGCAATCACGTCTGGAATCCATCATTTCTGGCGGTCCCCGTGCCCGGGAGGACATGCTGCTTAAAAGGCTCACCCGGCAGCTTGATCTGGATAGCCAGCAGCGTGAACAGGTTACGACCGTTATTCACGAAACCCACGAAGACATGCGTCAGATCCGTCAGAGAACACACCCCCAGATCGAAGCCCTGCTGACCGATAGTCAGTTGCGAATCAGTTCTCTCCTGCGGCCGGAACAGCAGGAAAAATTCAGAAAAATCATCGCTGAACGCAAGGCACACCGGTATAAACCCTGACCAATAGCGCGGTGTTACGAAAAGAGCTGCTTGGTTGGCTACGGCTTTAATAACGTGGACTTCTCTGCAGCTCTTTCCGTAATAAATGCCTTTGTCTGGTGTTGGTGTTGGTATATACTTGCGCCCCTTAAACAGCAGTAACTTATCAGACGGAGCACCGGATGACATTGGGAATGAAACGGGCAGCACAAACTGCCGTGATAGCAGGTTGCATAAGTTCCCTCTTTGGGGCGGCGGGGTGTGCCAAAAAGGCTGAAAAGCCCAAGGGTCGCCCTCCGGCGCTGGTTGTGACCGCCGCTGCCTCGCAACAGGATGTGCCGGTGCAGCTTAAGGCCATCGGTACCATGGAGGCTTCGGAAAGCGTCACGATCAGGACCCAGATCAGTGGAGAAATTGTCAAGGTTGCCTTCCGCGAGGGTCAGGATGTGCAGAAGGGGGCACTTCTCTTTCAGCTGGACCCGCGCACGTACCAGGCGGCCATCCGCAAGGCCGAGGCGACATTAGCCCGTGACCGGGTCGTCTTGGCCAATGCTCGCAAGGATTATGAGCGTTACTCACAGTTGGTCAAGGACGGCATCGTCACCCATGAACAGGCCGAGGGCTATCGCACCAGGGCGGAATCCGCCGTCGCCGATCTGGCCGCTGACCAGGCTGCGCTTGATAGCGCGCGGGAGCAGCTGGCCTATTGTACGATCAGTGCTCCGATCAGCGGCCGCCTGGGTGTTCTGTCAATCGATCGCGGAAACGTGGTCAAGGCCAACGATGCTTCGCTCGTCACCATCAACAAGCTAACCCCGATCCATGCCACATTCACGGTTCCCGAACGGGAGTTGCCGGAGATCAAGCGACACCTGGCCGGAGGAAA
>JAYTVV010000211.1:0-11756 GCA_043743795.1 Geobacteraceae bacterium | reverse complement strand
AATATCAGCGCCACGCTGCAGCAGGTCCTGGACAAAATCCTTGAGCCCCTCTTTGGAAGCACTGATCAGTGGGGTGTGGCCATGACGGTCTTTTGCATTTACGCTTTCCATTTTGACTCCTCCCGTGGGTACGTGATCGGACAGCATCGCCCGTGCAGATGTTATTTCAACGCAAGCCACCACCCGGTAACCAGTATGTTCACCAATGCCAGCGGCGTCAGCACTTTCCACCCCAGGTGCATCAGCTGATCATAGCGCAGTCGGGGCAGTGTCCCGCGCATCCAGATAAAAAAGAACGCCACAGCCAGAGTCTTCAACGAGAACCACACGGTCGGCGGCAGCAGCGGTCCGTGCCACCCTCCGAGAAAAAATGTCGCCGCCAGCCCTCCCAGCACAATGATGTTAATGTACTCACCGACAAAAAACAAGCCAAAGCGCATGCCGGAATATTCCGTGTGGAAACCGGCGACAAGCTCCCCTTCCGCCTCTGGAAGGTCGAACGGGATGCGTTTGCATTCAGCCGTAATGCTGAGCAGAAAGATGACAAATGCCAACGGCTGGTAGACGATAAACGGCACAGTTTCCTGGGCTGCAACGATATCGGTCAGATTAAAGGAGCGCGACAGCATGACTATCGGGACCAGCGACAGCCCCATTGACAGTTCATAGGAGATCAACTGCGCAAGACCGCGAATGCCGCCGAGCAGCGCATATTTTGAGTTGGAGGCCCAGCCACCGATCGCCACGCCATAGACGGCAATCGATGAAAGTGCCAAAAAGAAAAGCAGCCCGACATTCAGATCGGAAACGACCAACGGCACGTTGCGGCCGAAAAATGTCAGCGGAGCACCAAACGGAATTACGGAAAAAACCAGAATAGCCGGGACAGCAGCCATGGCGGGGGCCAGGTAGAACAGCCACTTGTCGGCGGCAGCCGGGACAACGTCTTCTTTGGTGAGGAGTTTAATCAGATCTGCCAGGGGCTGCAGCAGGCCAAAAGGGCCGACACGATTAGGGCCTTTGCGGTCCTGAACCCAGGCCAGGATTTTCCTCTCCGCGAACACCAGATAGGCTGCCAGTGTCAGGATAACGAAGAAAACCAGCGCCAGTTTGACGGCAAAGAGCGTTATGTCCAGTGCAAGTGCTGTCATGAGAACCCGCTTGCTACAGGTAAGAGAGGGGGTAAAGCTACAAGAGAATAACAGCGTTTTTTATATATCATACTATCATGATGAGCGCCACGAGCTATTTGCGAATTGACAAAAAATGCCCGGCCAGAATTAAGCGCTTGAATCTAAAGGGTTAAGAACACTATAATGCCCGATTCAAGGAGAATTATGACTATGAATGTATTTCAGGCCGACTTCATAAAAAGTGCTGCAAAACCGAAAGACTATCCACCGCCGGGACTGCCGGAAGTGGCCTTTGTAGGACGTTCCAATGTCGGCAAATCTTCGCTGATCAACGTGCTGTCCGGACGCAAGGGATTGGTGCGGACCAGTTCAACCCCCGGCCGGACACAACTGATCAATTTTTTTGACATCAACAGTATCCTGACTCTGGTCGATCTTCCCGGTTACGGCTACGCCAAGGCTCCTCCCGCACTGCGCAAGCAGTGGGGGCCGATGATTGAATCATACCTGTCAATTCGTGAATCGCTCAAGGCGGTCGTACTGATCCTTGATATCAGACGGGTACCGTCTGACGGCGACCTGCAGATGCTGCGGTGGCTGGAAATGTACAATATTCCGCCTATTCTTGTGGTGACTAAATGTGACAAGCTCTCGAAGAACGAGCAGGCTAAGCAGAAGAGTATTATCGCTGCTGCAATCAAGCGCGACAAGGGAATGATGCTTCCGTTTTCAGCTCTTTCCAAAGAAGGGCGTGACGGCATCTGGAACGAGATCGGCAGAGTACTGGAAATACAATTAAAACCGGACGGTCCCGCTCCGCTCCGCTCCTTGAACGGAATCAACGGGGATATACGACAGGACACTCAACCATGAAAAAAACGTCACTACATCCCGTTTCTGTACCAATGCCGGACATGCAGAAACGTCCGGACACCCGCCGCATACCGATCGCCAAGGTCGGGGTCAAAGACATCACCTATCCGATTGTCGTAATGGACAAGAATCGCACCCTGCAGCACACGGTTGCCAAAATCAATATGTATGTCGATCTGCCGCACCATTTCAAGGGCACCCACATGAGTCGCTTTGTGGAGATTCTCAACAAATATCGCGAGCAGATCGCCCTTGATAAACTGGAGACGATTCTCGATGAGATGAAGGCAAAGCTCGGCTCCGAAAGCGCCCATCTTGAGATCCAGTTCCCCTATTTTATCGACAAGGCCGCGCCGGTTTCGGGTGCCAAGAGCCTGATGGAATACACCTGCGAATTCAGCGCATCCATGACGAACGACCTTGATTTCGTTCTCGGCATTAAAGTACCTCTCACGTCGCTCTGTCCCTGCAGCCGTGAATTGTCCCGCTTCGGAGCTCACAACCAGCGCAGCGTTATGACGGTGCGGGTACGCTACCGTGACTTCATCTGGATCGAAGATCTGGTGGAACTGATCGAACAATGCGGTTCCAGCCCGCTCTACTCACTGCTCAAACGCGCTGACGAAAAGTTTGTCACCGAACAAGCCTATGAAAATCCGCGTTTTGTCGAAGACATGGTGCGTGAGGCCCACTCCCGCCTGGCTGCGCTCGACAACATCACCTGGTTTTCGGTAGAAGCGGAGAACTTTGAATCGATCCACAACCATTCTGCGTATGCGGCGGTGGAGCTCGACCGAAGGTGAAAAAAGGCCTCATCGTATTCGCCCGGGAACCGGTTCCGGGTCAGGTAAAGACCCGCTTGGCGGCGGAGATTGGCGAGCAGCCGGCGGCGGCATTATATGAAACAATGCTGCATGATGTGCTCGCAACCGCCCGACAACTGGACGATACCGAAATGGTTGTCTACTGGGCGTGCACAGAAGAATCGCTCCCGCGTTTGGCAGAGGAATACCGATGCACCTCCCGGCGCCAGAATGCGGGTGACCTGGGAGAGCGCATGCGCGGCGCATTTACAGAGATGTTTACCGGTGGCTGTAAAGCCTGCTGCATCATCGGCAGCGATGCCCCCGACCTGCCACTGTCGTACATTCAGGACGCCTATCAGCTTCTCGTGTCGCAGCAGACGGAGGTCGTACTTGGACCAAGCAGGGACGGCGGCTATTATCTTCTCGGGATGCAGCAGATGTGGCCGCAACTTTTTACAAAAATCTCCTGGAGCAGCCCGGAAGTGCTTGAACAGAGTCTGGCTGCTGCGCATACCGCTGGAGCAACAGTCGCACTGCTGCCGGAATGGCAGGATATTGATACATTTCAGGACCTGCTGTCATTTCAGGAACGAAAACGACGTGCTGAAACAAGGAAAACCGGATGAAACCAATTGTTATTATCGCAGCTGTAGCGCAGGAAATTGAACTGCTGGAAAAAGTGCTGGAATACTCCGGCAGAGTAACATCAGGCGGTTATGAATATATTGAGGGCACCATTGGCAATCTGCGGGTTGTCGTCTGTGCCGGCGGAGTTGGAAAGGTCAATGCTGCTGCGACGGCGGCCGTCATGATTGATCGCTACCAGCCGCAGCTTGTCATCAATACCGGCTGCGCCGGAGCATACGTCGGCAGCGGCCTTTCAATCGGCAACCTGGTTGTGGCGAGCGAGGAGGTCCTCGCCGATGATGGCGTAGTCGTAGCTGATGGCTGGAAAGACCTGCGCTACATGAATCTCCCTTCCGTAGGACAAGGGGGGCTGAACTGCTATAATGTTCTGCCGCTTTCGCGCCACGCCTCGGAAAAAGCTATGCAGCTGGCAGATTATTATGGCGTTTTTCTTATGCGCGGCCGCTCAGCGACCGTCTCTACCTGCAGCGGCACCCGCCAGTACGGTGCCGAATTATCAAATCGCTGGAATGCACTGATTGAAAACATGGAAGGAGCGGCGGTGGCACAGGTCTGCCTGCGCTGCGGTGTTGATTGCCTTGAAATCCGTGGGATAAGTAATCTTGTGGAAGAGCGGGATTTGAAAAAGTGGGACATGGTTCGCGCTGTTGAAGCTGCCCAGCGGTTTGTGCTGAAATACCTTGAGGAAATGGACCGGCCTGATACCGCGCCGATGACAAAAGCAACTCCTGAAATGTGACGGTCAGCGTCCCCCGAAAATTGCCGTACCAACCCGCACCAGCGTAGCACCTTCCTCAATCGCTGCCTCGAAATCACCTGACATTCCCATGGAAAGCTCCACCATAGTAACGCCGGCAATCTGATGCGCGGCTATGACTTCCGACAGTCGTCGCAGCTCGGAAAAATAAGGCCGGGCCGCATCCGGATCATCAAAAAAGGGGGGCATCGTCATCAATCCCCGGACCCTGATGTTTGGCAGCAGAGCACATTCCCGCACCAGTTGAATCGCACCTTCCTCGGTTGTTCCCGATTTAGTCGCCTCGCCGGAAATATTGACCTGTATCAGTATATCGCAGATTGTGCCGAGTTTTCCCCACTGTCGATCAATTTCCTGTGCCAGTGAGATCCGGTCAACTGAATGGATCAGTGCCACCTGACCGGCAATATATTTGACCTTGTTGCTCTGCAGATGGCCGATAACATGCCACTGAACAGCTTCATGAACCTCTGCCAGCTTTGGCACCAGTTCCTGGATATAATTCTCACCGAAAACCGCCTGCCCGGCCTGAAAAGCCTCGCGGATATCATCTGCCGGACGGGTCTTTGACACCGCAACCAGGCGAACTAACGCCGGATCACGCCCCGCTTTTTCAGCAGCACTATGAATGCGACGGTTGATTTCGGCTAGATTCCCGGAAATGGACATATCTGTTACTCCACTGCCTGCATGGTCTGCAGCACTTCATACAGCTCAGTCATCGGCAGGCCGATCACGTTGGTGTAGGAACCAGTAATCGAGCGGACAAAATGCACCGCACCGCCCTGGATAGCATAGGCGCCGGCCTTGTCCATCGGGCAGCCGGTGGCAATATACGCGGCGATTTCCTTTTCTTCCAGCTTCTTGAAGGTGACTTCCGTGCAGACACTCCTGCTGACATGGGTGCCGCTGACCGTATCAAAAACGGTGAAACCGGTGATGACTTCGTGATTCCTGCCGGACAGGCCGGTCAGCATCTGCAACGCATGAGCAGCGTCAACAGGTTTGCCGAGAATCGCACCGTCCAGCACAACAATCGTGTCGGCCCCGATGAAGAAACGTCCCTCTGTTTTAGCGGCAACCGCGCATGCTTTTTCGTATGAAAGGCGGACGACATGGTCAGTAGGGGCTTCCCCCGGCAGAACGTCTTCGCAGATATCAGCCGGAATTACGCTGAACTCAATGCCGGCCAACGCCATCAGTTCAGTACGACGCGGCGATGCAGATGCCAGAATTATGGTGCCCGTTTTATTTCCCATTATTATCCGCTTTCGGCGCATTTTCAGCGGCGCTCATCTGCTCTGCTTCAAGCTCTTCATGCCTCTTGTGCTCCGCTTCCATCTCCTGCCAATGCTTCGCCCAGTCCTTCCGACGGATCTGGTGGAGCAAAATCACACCCGGAATGATGATACATCCCCAAAAAATACTCATGGTCATACTATTGATAATTCCATAGGACAGCGTGGCGATTCCCATAAGCAGCAGAAAAACTTCCATCGGTACAATGCGTCCAATCAGAGAAGTCTTCTGTACCTCTTTTTGTGTGTCATGCTGCATGTGTTTTCTCCTCCCAGGGGAACATCTTGCCCGGGTTCAATATATTTTTAGGGTCAAGAGCAGCTTTGATTGCTTTCATGGCAGAGATCTGGTGCGGTGACAGCTCCAGTTCGATATAGGGAGCCTTGGAGAGGCCGACACCATGCTCTCCCGACATCGTACCGTTCAGGTCCAGCGCCGCCTGAAACACATCCCGAATCGCCTCATGCGCTTTTTCATCCATACCGGGAACCGCCTTGTCAACCATGATATTAACATGGATATTACCGTCGCCGGCGTGGCCGAAGTTGACAATCGGAATATCGTATTTTGCCTGGATTTTTTCGATGGTACGGATGATGTCCGGCACCTTGCTGCGGGGCACGACGACATCTTCGTTGTACTTGGTCGGGTTGATATCACGCAGAGATGGTGATACCAGTCGCCGCACCCGCCAGAGTTCTTCCGATTCGGCAGCATCTTTTGCCGCCCGGAACTGCACGAGCCCCAACGGCTTGATCAGCTCATGAATCTGTGCCGCCTGCTTCTCGATCAGGTCGCGGTCGCCATCCACTTCGATCAGCAGCACCGCCCGTCCCTCTGCCGGAACCCCGAGATTAAAACGGCGCTCAACGCATTGCAACGTGGCATAGTCCATAAACTCAAGGGTGGTTGGAATTATTTTGTTGCCGATAATGGTCGAAACCGCTTTCGCAGCACCATCGATCGAGTCAAAAATCGTCAGCATGGTTTTCTTGGCATCCGGGAACGGCAGGATTTTAAAGATGATCTTGGTAATAACCCCCAACGTGCCTTCACTGCCGCAGAGCAGGCGGGTCATATCGTAGCCGACTACCGCCTTATAGGTCTCTCCGCCGGTACGGATAATCTCACCCGTCGGCAGCACCAGTTCGAGCCCCATAACAAAATCACGGGTGACGCCGTACTTGACACAGCGCGGCCCGCCGGCGTTCTCGGCAACGTTGCCGCCGAGAGTCGAAAATTTGAGAGAAGCCGGGTCGGGAGGATAGAAAAATCCGAGTTTTTCGACGGCAATCTGGAACTGTTCCGTCACGACACCCGGCTCAACCTCCGCAATCAGATTCTCGGTATCGATCCTCAGGATACGGTTCATTCGGGTTGTCACCAACACGACCCCACCACCTTTGGGAAGCGAACCGCCGGTAAAGCCGCTTCCGGCACCGCGCGGAAAAACCGGAAAACCTTCGCGGTTGGCCAGTTTGAGAACGGCTGAAACCTCTTCGGCATTGGCTGGATGGACAACCGCATCAGGCAGAAACTCCATCTGGGTGGCATCATACCCATAACAGATCATATCCTGTTTACTGGTTGCAATATTGTCAGTGCCGACGATTGATGTCAGTTTTGTAATCAGATGTGCTGCAAGCATGAGTAATCCTTTCGGTAAAGTTCAGCGAGTCAAGATACATGATATGGCGACAACTCTGCAAGGTCGTTTTGACCTCAGGCAAAATCTGCTGTTGCCAGCGGCATCAAAACCATTTATCCTTGTGCGCTGTTAGACAAAAAAACAGGAGGTTTACACGAAATGAAGCGTTTCAGCAAAATTGTAACAGCAGTACTTATGGCAGCGGTGCTTGCCGTCCCCGCCTTTGCAGCAGATGCAAAGAAAACAGTAACAACCCCATCCGGCCTCAAATACGTTGATGTTGTTGTGGGCAAAGGTGCTGCACCTGCACCAGGCAAAATGGTCAAGGTCCATTACACCGGGACACTTGAAAACGGCAAAAAATTTGACAGTTCCGTCGACCGCAAAGAACCGTTCTCGTTCACTATCGGCGTTGGCCAGGTTATCCAGGGGTGGGACGAAGGTGTCATGACGATGAAAGTCGGCGGCAAGCGCAAGCTGATCATCCCTTCAAAACTCGGCTACGGCGCACGTGGAGCCGGTGGCGATATTCCTCCGAATGCAACCCTGCTGTTTGATGTAGAGCTGCTTGACGTCGCAAAATAGGTAACTCACACAAAAAGAGACAAAAACAGCCCGCAGATGCGGGCTGTTTTTGTCTCATTCACGGGAGCTGTTGAATGACGAATCTGATTTCTGCTGAAGGGCTGAAAAAGCTGTGTGACGAATACGACTACCTCTGGAAGGTGGAACGGCCCAAGGTCGTCCGGGGAGTCTCTGACGCTGCAGCGGAAGGTGACCGCTCTGAAAATGCCGAGTATATCTACGGAAAAAAACGACTGCGGGAAATTGACCGCAAGTTGAAACATATCGGCTCGCGTCTGAAAGTGCTGAAGGTGACCGTTCCTCCCGCAAAGCCAACAATGGCGTCATTCGGCTGCTGGGTTACCTATGAAGAAGAATCAGGGGATGAACGGTGCTATCAACTGGTCGGCCCGGATGAGATCGATGTCAGTATCGGCAGGATCAGCCTTGATTCACCGGTCGGCCAGGCGCTGCTGCACAAAAAAGTAGACGATGAAGTTATGATCCGCAAACCCGGAGGCGAGATGACGGTGTACATTACCGCTATCAGCTCGACGCGGCCTCCAGCGCCTTGATCCGCTCCTTCAACTCTTTCTCCCGCTGCCAGCGGGCCGAAACGTTACGAATGATCGCCGCCACACCCAGCATCTGCCCCTCCCCGTCCTTTACCATAACCATCGAAAACTCCGTTGAGAGCCGGGTACCGTTTTTGTGCAGGGCCGGCGCAGAGAGCAGATCCGTGCTGTAGTGGCTGCTGCCGCTCTGCATGACACGACCGTAGCCGTCCCAATGTCGCCCTCTCAAATTTTCCGGAATGATCAGATCCAGGGTCTGTCCTAACGCTTCTTCGACAGTGAAACCGAACATTCGTTCCGCACCGCTATTCCAAAGGCGGATAATCCCCTCGCGGTCAGCAAACATGATCGCGTCGCTGCTGGCGGCGACAATCGTCCCGGCAAGCCATTCTTGTGTCGGTGTTTCCCGCATCATTCCTCCCTGTTTTCCTGGAGCTCCTGCTCGTAGCCAGCGACAACAGCCTCGTAGCGGGCGGTGAAATCAGCCTCTGTCCGGGCCTCTGCCGCAGCATACCCGGCAATGATATCATCTCTCATGGTATCAGGAATTACCCGCTCTGCAAGCGGGTAGAGAATATCATCCTCTTTTGAAATATGTTCCCGCAACAGTGCGGCATAGGCCAGGGCGTTGTCGGCGATGATCTGTTCTCTGCCGGTCTGGCCGGCGATCGCCTCCTGAGCCGCCGTCTCCATGGCTTTAACAAAGGCACGCCCCTGGTCATGCTCCATCAGCATCGCGGCAATCGGGCTGTTTTCCCTCGGCATGCCGTTCTTTACCAGCGCCTCGAAGAGAACATCTTCCTCCTTTGCATGGTGGAAGCGGTCTGCGTACGTGCGGATAAAATCAACGCCGTCGAGGTAAAACTGCCAGTTCGAATACGTGCCGTCTACCGTTTCGGCGGCATTGCGTTCCAGCAAAGTTATCATGCGCAGAATCAGGCGGTGCTCGTTTACCAGAGCCTGGGTGATATCCTTCTTTTGGTTAAAATCCCTATTCATCAGTTCCTCCGTTCGCCGTTGATACCGATAACGATACTCTCCAGCGGGATGTCCATGCCGCTTTTCTGGAGTGCTTCCCGTACCATGATATCCAGACCGCGACAGCAGGGTACTTCCATGATTGCTACCGTGACGCTTTTTATTGCGTTAGCACTGAAGATGTGAGCCAGTTTATCTACATATGCGGTAGTATCATCCAGTTTGGGGCAGGCGATCGCCAACGCCTTGTTCCGGAGCAGTTCGTGGTGCATGCTCCCCATAGCAAAGCCAACACAATCGGCGCAGATCAGAATATCCGCATTCTGGAAATAGGGTGCTGTCGGCGGCACCAGGTGGAGCTGCACCGGCCACTGGCGAAGTTCAGAAGGTGCCTTGCCCTGTACCGTGTCGGTTGTTGCCGGTCGTTCAATTACTTTTGCCATGCTGCCGGAGCAGCCGCATCCCAGATTCCCCATGATTATTCCCCTTTTTGAGTCAGATAGTCGTTGATTTCGAGTTCAATTTTTGCTTCATCATCCTTGGACAGCCCATGGATTGAGACGACATCTTTCAGCAGACAGATGCCGACCTTGCAGGTAACACAGCCGATCTCGAAGCGGTTCAGAATTTCACCGATCTCCGGATATGTCTGCATGACATCCTGAATGGCCATGTCGCCAAGATTGTTTTTGAATTCCATTGGTACACCTCCCTGCGTGTGATGTTTCCACCATAGTCCTTTGATTTGGTAATTATGATGACGTAGGTCAATATTTGAAAGTATTTGACCGCAGACGGTTGGCGCGATAAACCCGTGCTGCCGCGGCACCTCACCACCGTTGCAGTTGAAACAGTTTCACCCCGCCCCTTGCATCCCCCGCAGTAATTCCAGCTGTTCTCCCACAATATCAGGACTCATCTGCCCAGCGCGCTCAAGCAGTGGCGCCACTGCCGCTTCCGGCGCGATGCGGGGATAGGCCCGGTCACTCAGTTCGTGAATCAGCCGCATGGTTCGGAAAGCGTCAAACCAGCCGTGAAAAGCTGCTGACAGTTTTGTACTCTCACGGTTGTGCCTCCTCAGATTCTCCCATGCAGCTCGGAAACCGGCCTGCTCCAGAAAGTCGTGCAGCACGGGCGAAATCCGGGCGGCGCCTTGCAGCAGCGATTCTGCATCCGCCTCGCTGTTTTCTGCCACACGCGCCAGCCACTCCCTGACAATTGAAAAGACCACCGGCTGGTAGAAGAGCAGACGCTGCTCCCCGTCGGCCAGCATATCACCAACAGCACGACCGGTTCCGAACGGAACCCGGTGCGATGAGCGGGGCGACGGATGCACGACCGTGCCGGACAACTCCGCAACGCCGGATGTTTTGTGCAGCTGCTGCAGAAAGTAGAAGTCCTCTCCGGCAAGGCGGCGGTTCATTCCGCCGGAGACAACGTAGGCCGATGCCCGGCATGCCATGGCGCTCCCCACGGTATGAAAGGCATAGGGCGAGCCGGCCAGCTCCAGTCCGAGCACGTATGTGCGGAGGAAAAGTTCATAGCGGTCAATAGCCGCCTGTCCTGCCGGGTCTGCTGCGGGACGGTGCCGATACGGAATACTGGCGCCGCCGGCTGATGTACCGGCAAAATGACGGGTTATAGCGGGGAGATAGTCGGGCTGCACCAGCGTGTCGGCATCAAGACAGATGAGAAGCGGATCGGCACCACGGTAGTCAAGCAGGCGCAGGGCCAGATCGAGACCGATTTTGCGCGCCAGGCCGACACCCTGCTTGACGGGCAATTCTGTACCTGATGAAGCCGCATCTATCCAGAACAGATTGCGTAATTCGTACTGTTGTTTCCAGTGCGGCAGCATTTCGAGCGTTTCAAGATTGTCGGCAGTTTCAGCTGCTGATGCGTCGACTCGTTGATTGACCACGATCAGGATCAAGAAACAATCCAGCAGATTGGCAGGATTTCTGGAAAGCGATTCTAATGTCTGCGGAAGATTAGCCGCTTCAGCCAGTGAGGGGACGACAATAGCACCGGAAAAAGCGCGGGACGGGTTTTTGTTGAGACTCCAAAGTTCACCGGCAGTCCGTTTGTTCAGGTAGGCGGCTATATGTGACGGGAGGCAGGTATCAGGCATGTGCGGAACGGGTCATTCCGTTCCCCAGCGTTTGTAGAGGTCGTTGTCGATTCCCAGTTGATCCATTATTTTCCCCACAACAAAATCGACCAGATCCAAGACTGATTGCGGTCTGCCGTAGAAGGCGGGCATTGCAGGTATAATCCGCGCTCCGGCGCGGGAAAGCTTGAGCATGTTTTCAAGATGAATATCGGAAAGCGGCGTTTCCCGCGGCACAAGAAGCAAAGGGCGCCGCTCTTTGAGCATGACATCGGCGCTCCGTTCGATCAGATTGCCGGAACTCCCGCCGGCAATACGCGCCAGCGTACCCATGCTGCAGGGGCATATCACCAGAGCATCGGGAG
>JAYTVV010000210.1:0-9001 GCA_043743795.1 Geobacteraceae bacterium | reverse complement strand
AGCAGCATGGCTTTGAGCAACCGTTCCGGCGGAATCGACGGTCGGCCAGTATGGGAGTACATCTGACAGAACGTTGGTGAAAGCTTCTCAAGTGCAACGTCAACCATCTGCCGGATTGGACGAAGCGGATGATCCTTGGGGACAAAGGACTCCGGAGAGAGATAAACGAATAAGGCATCAGAAGGTTGATCAAAACCGCGCATACTTTTTCTCCTGAAATATCAGTAAGATATGTGTAGTTTTATAGCATAAATCGGTATAAAAAGCACCGTAAATACTACGAGTTTTTCAAAGACCTGATATAGCTTGTCGCCTGAAATTGGCTCAGAAATTTTCGCTGTGCTCATTAGCTTCTCCTTGCTTGTTTCTCATTTTTGTATTGGGGTAACGGCTCGGGCCATGACCCGCCCGCCCAGCTTTATCGGGCGGTCGGCGTCCATGGGCCTTGTTGGAACATTTGCAGTTTGTTCACTTTTTGAAATTTGGAGATAGCCCCCTCAGCCTTTCCCTCATGAAAGGGACTGGCCCCTCTGGGGTCTCACTTCCGCCTACTGCCCCCCACGCACGGGCCACACATAGTAGCTACTGATCATAACATTGTTGTTATCGACGCCAGTACCCATGTTGACGAGACGGGCACTACTGGTACCACCCTTGCCAGTACTTGATGTCCAGTAGCCATAGGACTGAAGGGATGTAAAGGGGTGGTCAGCGAGAAGGGCGGGATAAGACTTAGAGCGATCCACTAAGCTCATCAGCTCCTTGCGGTTGGGTAACCGCCATTGTTCGACTGCTGAACCGTCATTCAGACCGCACGCGCCATTTGCAAGAGTGTTGGCGGAAGTCAGAGCGGCAGCCCATTGCTGAGTATTGAAACAGTTGGCGTTCTTTAGCCAGATCAGCTCAGTCAGATTGTCGGTAACGGTGCCATTGCCATTGTCGGTAAAGCGCGGATTCGGCCAAACGACACCTTTCAGTTTCTCGCCATCCTGCCCTGTGCCTGTGCAAGCTATGACAGTGCCGATTGCATCATAGCAGACACTCTGACCAGTTTGTGGGAGTTGTATAGTCGCTGCACAGGCGATGCCGGTTACCATAAAACTGATGGTTATTGCTGTCATAATTGTTTTCATAATTATGGGCCTCCATTCATTTTTATTCATCATACTCAATTCACAAATTTACTGCCCCCTCACGTACGGGCCATACATAGAGGCTACCGTATCGCTTCTCGTTGCTGAAAACATTGCCACTGTTCATGTAGATGTACCAAGCGTAACTGGTATCGTTTGGGTAGCTGCTTGCCGACCAGTAGCCGGATTGGACGGAGAGAAATGGGTGGCCGGTGGGAAGAGCAGGAGATTGTGATATATCCACCAAGCTCTCAAGTTCGTTGATATTAGGCAATCGCCATTGCCCAGCACTTGTACCATCGTTTAGGCCACATGCGCCACTTGCAAGAGTGTTGGCGGAGGCCAGAGCAGTAGTCCACATTTGCATGTTAAAACAGCTGGCGTTCTTTAGCCAGATCAGTCCTGTCAGGTTATCGGTAACGGTCCCGTTGCCATTGTCGGTAAAACGCGGATTTGGCCATGCGATTCCTTTCCGCACAGAGCCATCATCACCGGCAGCAGAGCTAACCGTCTGGCCGGTCTTGGGTAACTGTACTGTACCAGTAGTTGTGCCGTTCGTTATTGTGGATGTTGCCGTGAAGTTTATTCCGGGGATATTCGCGCCATTCACCGTAGTAAATATGTTGACCGGGGTGAAGGTATAACCAATTTTGCTCGGGGTTAAGGTGTAGCTGCCATTGGCTAGGCCGCTGATGATGTAATTGCCGCTAGTGTCATTAGTCGCCGAGCCTTCGGCGGTACTGACCGTAACCCCGGCAAGAGCGTTCCCACCGGTAATAATAGTGCCGGAGATGCTGTAGGTATTTGCTGTGGTGGCTATCGCTGTAAAGTTTTGGCCGGTGATATTTGCACCGTTTACTGTGATAGACTGACTGGCAGGAATGAAGGTATAGCCGTTCATGTTGGGTGTTAGTGTGTAACTGCCGGTCTTAGCGCTGCTAAAACTGTAATTTCCGCTACTGTCAGTAGTTGTTTTTGTAGAACCACTGCCGGAAAGGGTAACTGTGACACCGGCCAACACAGAACCACCATTGGTAATAGTGCCTGACATAGAATAATTTACCATCCCTCCACCGTTGCCTGAATTACCTTCGCAACCCCCCATAACCATGACTATCGTGGCAATAAGTACTGCCAGAACGAAACCCAATTTCTTCTGCATATCACATACCCCCTTTGTACTTTCACCAGTCAGTACCTTACCTATTCCATTGTTGGCCTCTTATCAACTAACCTCAGCGGAAACGTGATTGACCCACCATTTTGTTCTAGCGCAGCTATAGATTTGTTAAGATTTCCAATGGCCAGACCAGCATCGTGGACTGCCATAAATAAACAATGCTGAGATATTTCTGTGCTAAGTACTGAATTTAGTTCCTCTAGTTCAATCTCTTTTTCGATGTCGGAATGAAAAAAGTGTGCATTAAACCATAGTTTCATAACAGTTTTTGCTGCGACCGGATTTCCTTTGTATTTCAGCCATGAATCGTCTGATAGGGTGCCTTTCCACTGTGCTTTAATCTTTCTCAAATATAACACCAGCTTTTCGTCATGCGAACAATTGCTAATGATGTTGGCAACTTTGGGGAAATATTCAGGTTCCTTTTCCAAGTAGAAGTGGCGAAATGCCAGATAAAGGGGAAGGAGTGAGTCTTCATTTGGGGTGCTTGCCTTGCCGGAGTATTTTCCATCCGGATGGCGCTGCATGCTAACCCTTATTATGCCAACTTTCATACCAGCCCTAATTGCAATGAATTCTTTGGCCCGTCTTTTAAAGACTTCAATACAACGCCACTCTTTTTCATCGAAAATGTGGTTTACAGTGATCATATGCATTGGTTCAAACGGTGCGTAGTTCATACTATTCCTGACTCACGACCAACGTAGTGGAAGAACACCCGCCGCCTTTTTGGCAGGTGCTTATTTCTGGATACTCTCTTTTATCTTTCTTCGTTGCTATCACTCCGCCAGACGACTCCAGCAGCGACTCCTCGGTTTTTTCCGGTTGTACGCGCCACGATGGTTGTCAGCGGCGGTTATTCCTTCGCTACTTCATACTGTTTCGCTTCACGGTTTCTCTGTAATCTCTCCTGATGATACAACTCTTCCAAGGCAGTAAATTTGCCGCTCAGCGGCATATTCTCTTCTTGCCTTTTTCGTCTTTTCCGCTCTTCCTTATTTCTCCATCAGCTTTCTTCTCCGGCAGATTTGCGGCGTCCTCGCCGTAAATCTCTCCCACACGCTCAGCTAGTTACCAGCGTTTTCGAGAAATTTTCCCATCATGGGCGCATTCCGACCTAGCACCAGAATCCATGTTCTGTATGGAGCCCCCAATGCCAATCAAGTATTCCTTTGCCGCTTGGAAAGAAGGAACCCAGCAGGCAGGTTTTGTAGTCAAATCAGTTGGACATACCCAAAACTTTTTCTCTGGATCAACAGGCGGGGGCATGTATCCCTTTTTTGACATATAAACCTCCATGTTTCTGGTAATTAAAGCTTAAGATTTATCCAACTCTCTTTTTTTTGCGGTAATGTGCGGCCTCAGCGATACTTTCGCTTTTGGTTTTCATGGTCTTTTCCGCATTTCCTTACTGCTCCGCCAGCTTGCTTCTCTGGCATTTGCGGCATTCTGCTACTCTTTTTCCCGTCCTCGCCAGTGACGCCACGAAACGCCACTACTCCAGATTTCCGCTCCGCCACTTTGCGCCGATGTTGCCACTTCAGCCAACTTCTGCCGCGCCAAGCCTCGGTTTTTCTCGGTTTGGTTTAGATTTGCGATCAACTACTTGTTGACCAGTTCACGCGCGCGTGCGCGTGAACTGGTCAACCTCCCGAATGGAACATTTATTCAGAAATTGAGCTTCACTCGCTTAACAATCTCAATCTGAAAAGCTTCTTCGCCAGATTGTAGATATCATCTTTGGCTCCGTCACGACGAATCCAACGGCAACAATAACTACAACAATATCGTTACCCCTGATCTGGTAAATGATGCGGTAACGTTGCTGGGCGGCCCTTATACTGCGAAACCCTGCCAATTCACCTAACAGTGCCTTGCCCGGTTTTTTCCGGGTCTTCAACGAGACGATCAATCACCGAGCCGATTTTCTCACGGATGCGTCGGTCGGAAATCTCCGCCAGGAGCTTCAATGCAGTTGGTGTAAGCAGAATCTGCCATTTCACAGGCCAAGCTCCTGTTTGGCATCCTGCCAGGAGATGAGTTTACCGGATTCCATCTCTTGTATGCTCTGACGTAATTGAGCCGTCAGCTCTTTATCCCCCATAACTTCCAGCGTCTCCGAAACCGCTTCGTACAATTCCCACGGCAACACGGCCAACACAGGCTTGCCACGGCGGGTGATTTCCAGAACATCAAGCTGTCCGTTGTGGAAAAGAGTTTCCGGGAGGGACGTAAGCTGTTTTCGTGCTTCCATAATTGACAATGTGTGTGGCATGGCGACCTTCTAATCCGTACTCATAAAAGTACATTTAAGCGTTAACATAGTCAGGCGCAGATTGTTTTCTCGGTTTGCCGTTCAACTCATTAATCGCCAGACATTTTTTGGCCTGGGGGGTGCGTTCCTGTTTACAGATCAAACCCGCAGTACGACAGGTTGAAACTCTTGTTACAGAGTGGAAAATCCGAGATCTGCTGGCCACGCATGGCAAGCCCCAGACCGTTCCAGTTGTGAAACGACGGATCGACGATCTTGTAGCGTTCAAAATGCCCCCCACCATCAGTCAAGACGGTGTGACATATTTCACCGCGCCACCCTTCGGTCAGCGCAACGGCACAGCGGTCCGCTGCGATCTCTTTCATCTGGTTCCGGGTACCACCGCGCGGCAGATGTCGTACCTGTTCGTCGATGAAATCAAGTGAGCGCCCGGCCTCCAGCCAGCGGAGCAGCGTGCGGGCAGCCACATCACCGGTGGTGGCAGTAACTACCGGTATTTGACTCATGCGGAAAATGCCGAAGGGGTGATCGCGCCGAACATCACGATTCAGGCCGCACGCCCGGCCAGCCGGGCCGACCAGGCCAATCTCACGGGCATCCGCCTCCGTGACGATGCCGACATCCTCCAATCGCGCCATGACCGAAGGGGTATCCCAGAGCAGCTGCACCGCTCCGGCAAGATCCTCTCGCGCAGTTTGCAGCTTTTTATACAGTTCATCGACAAGTGAAGCATCGCAATCATAACCGACCCCACCCGGCCTAAGCAGACCGCGACCAAAACGGCTGCCGCATAACAGAGCAGTTATATTAAGAAAATCACCCCGGATCCGGCCGCAGAACGAAGCGGTCGGCAGATAACCGACATCCCCCGCAATGGCCCCCAGATCCCCCGTATGGTTGGCCAGCCGTTCAAGCTCCAGAGCAATGCCGCGCACCGTCTCCGCCCGTGGCGGAGCAAATATGCCCCCCAGCGACTCCATGTTCATGCAATATGCCTGGCCATGACCAATGGTGGTATCTCCGGCGATCGTTTCCATCTGATGCACGGTGCGGGGCGTCGGCCCGCCGATCAGGGCCCGCTCAATTCCGCGATGCTGAAAGCCAAGTGCTATTTCCAGGTGAAGCACCTCTTCGCCATGGCACTGAAAACGAAAATGCCCCGGCTCAATGATGCCGGCGTGCACCGGACCGACCGCAACTTCATGCACTTCATCGCCTTCAACACGATAAAAGTCCATCACAGCCGGGGTCAGACCACCGCCATCGCTATCGTGCCAGAAACCAATTCCGTCACAGAGCGGTTTTTGAAAACGCACCGGCTTGAACCAGGGATGCCCTTCCGGGCGGGTCAGGCACTGTTCGGCAATTTCACGCTCAAACAGGTGAAGCTGCGGACAGAGAGACGCCAGTGACGGGAAAGAGCGGCCGACGCTTGTGGCAACAATCCCTAGGGTGCCACTCCCGCCCCGGGCAGACATGATGCAGTAGAGCGTCGCTCCGGCAGCGTCTGGAACGCCAAAATAGGAGCAGACTCGCCACCCCGCTGTAATTGCGTCCACAAGCCCCTGAAAAAAAGCATCTCCCGCCACCATCGGGATTTCGGTACGAGGGAACGAGGTCCCGTTATAAAATGTTTTCATGCCAAAACTCATTGACGCACCTCCAGAAGCACAGATGCGTCCCGCAGCAGTGTCATCAGTGGAGCCGGTATCCATATTCCAAGCACAAACACCACCACCAGAAGAAACAACGGCGGCCCGACCGTTCCGATCGTGTCCCGATAGGCGGTTGCTTCGCTGTCAGGGGGAACTTCACCCATGACCATCGGCAGCACCGTCAGTGCCATACCGATAAAAATAACTGACAGTGAAATAAGGAAGATAGCGCCGACCAGCATACGCCCCTGGATGAATGCACTGCTGATAATGGTGAATTCGCTGATAAACGGCGCAAATGGCGGTGATCCGGTAATGGCAATGAATCCGGCGAGAAAGATGCCGCCCGACCATGGCAGACGGCGCAGCACGCCCCGCACATGATCGGTGCTCTTACTGTTGTAGGAACGGTGAATATTTCCGGACGACAGGAACAAGACCCCTTTGGTCAGACCATTGGCAAGAATGTGAAACACGACACCGAAAATAGCTTTACCGCCCAAACCGAGCGCCACCGCCATAATGCCGACATGCTCAACGCTGGAATAGGCCAGCATCCGTTTGAAATCCGCCTGTCGTGCCATAAAGATCGCCGCGACGATCATCGAGAACAGACCCATGGCGACGAGGGCGTTTTGAAAAAAAATAATCTCTTTGGTCGCCAGACAGAGTTGGTAGACACGCAGAAGAGCCAGAAAAGCCAGATTCACCAACCCGCCGGACAACAGGGCGCCCACCAGACCGGGAGCTTCGCCGTACGCATCCGGTTTCCAGGTATGAAGCGGCGCCAGCCCCATCTTGGTGCCGAAGCCGACCAGCAGAAACACAAACGCCGCATGAACCCAGCCGGAGGAGAGCATGCCGGCATCACGGATAAGATCATCAAGCAGGAGTGACGGCTCCACCCGGGCAACAATCGTGGCGTATGCCAGAAAATAGAGGCCGATCAGAGCCAGAGCGACGCCAACGGAGCAGATCAGCAGGTATTTCCAGGTCGCCTCGATTGAGCGGGCGTTGCGATTGAAATAAATCAGCGGGGCCATGGAGATCGTAGTGGTTTCCAGTGCCACCCACATGAGCCCCAGATGGTGCGTGATCGTAACGAGCGATGCGGCCGCCAGGCAGACCAGCAGCCCGATACAGAGCACCCGGTTGGAACGTTCGCGACGATAAAACAGGTAGCCGATTGAATAGAGAGCGCAGGTCAGAAAAAGGACACTGGTGCTTAACAGGACAATTTTGCCGAGCGCATCCAGTTGAAACCAGCCGTCCGGGGAGACAGGCGGGGGGCACGTAATCATCCGGAGAGTCATACCCAGATGGGCACAGGTAAAGAGCGACAGGATCTTGGGACGCATCCGGTCATAGGGAATCAGCCAGGTTACAAGGGCTCCGATGAGCGGGAGTATTATCAGGGCAGCAAACATGGAGCTATTCCTCTTTCAGGGAGGTCAGAAGTGAGGTATCCAGCGAGGAGAACTCACGGCTGATCTGGTTGATGACGATTCCCATGACGAAGGTGCCGACCAGCAGATCAAGCAGCGCACCCGCTTCAACCATGATCGGCATGGCCTCCGTCAGCAGCAGACCGAAGATAAAAATACCGTTATCAAGAACGAGGTAGCCGATTACCTGTGAAATAGCCTTGCGGCGCGTCGTCAGGATCAAAAAACCGGTCATCAGCGTAGCTATCGACGCCGGGACGAACATGTAGTTCTGATGTTCCGGCAGCATCGGCAGACGTCCGGCAAACCCGAATGAAAGTGCGGTAAATAGTGCGCCAAACAGCAGCGTCGGGACATAGCCCAAAAACGGTTCCACTTCGCGTTTGATCTCTGCGGAGCGGACAGCCCGGCCAAGCAGCTGCGGGATGACAAAACCCTTAACTGCAATGATAACTACTGTAATTCCGACAAGATGCCAAGAAAACGGATGAATCAACCCGGGCAGAATGCCGAGAATAACTCCCTGGGCAGCCACCGCACGAATGGAAAAGATCAGACGGCTGGTGCCAAGCGAGATAAAATTTATCAGCAGCACCAGAACAAGGAGTTGATCGGCCAGAGTAATCATTGCATCACCTGATGACAAGCAAGGTAGAGAAGGCTGCAAGTATTGTGGCAGCAACCAGCAGCTGGGGAACACGAATCAGGCGCAGACGGGCCATGACCGACTCGACGATGCCAATGGCAACCGCCAGCTCCAGCATGGAGATTACAAAAAGAGCCCAGTCAAGCAGAGGGTTCCCCGTTGAGTACGGCAGTGCCAGGTGGACAAAAAAAGCGCCCAGAACAAACAGCTTGAGTGCGGCGGCATACTGGATCATGGCAAAAGCCGGCCCGCTGTGATCAAGCACCATAACCTCGTGGATCATGGTCAGCTCAAGGTGAGTAGCAGGGTCATCAAACGGAATCCGGCAGTTTTCAGCCAGCAGCACGATGAACATTCCGCCGACCAGCAGCAGCAGCGCAGCGCTGGTGTGCATCCAGACATTGAAATTGATATTTACCAGCATCCGGGAGAGGGAATATGAACCGGATAACCGCGACAGGGTAATCAAGGCAAAAAAGAGGGTCGGCTCAGCCAGGCAGGAGTAGGTTGCCTCGCGGGCTGAGCCCATGCCTTCAAAACTTGAGCCGGTATCCAGAGCAGCCGCCATGGTAAAAAAGCGTCCCAGAGCAAACAGGTAGGCGTACAGGATCATGTCGCCATCAAAAGAAATCGGCGCCGGGTGCGCGCCAAAGGGAATCAGCAGTGC
>JAYTVV010000209.1:0-13456 GCA_043743795.1 Geobacteraceae bacterium | reverse complement strand
TATCGAGGTTCCTTGGTACCCAGCGTAGCGTTATAGACACGATTGGATTCAGGTGTTCGTCCCTTTATGCTTACAATCGCAGTATTAGTGATATCATCTCCGATGAAACAGTTGACCACATCAACACATGCATTCACCAGGCCGCCGGGATTGTAGCGCAGATCAAGAACCAGCCCTTTCAGCACTCCTCCCGATTTTGCATGAAGCTCTTGCAGCGCTTCTTTAAACTCACTTCCGGTACGCTCCTGAAACTGTGAAATTCGAATAAAACCATAGCCTGAGTCAAGTAGCTTTGACTTCAGACTCTTCAGCTTTATCACATCGCGGACAAGGTTGAAAACAAGCTGCTTGGGGCTATCAGCACGAACAATCGTCAATTTAACCTGAGTCCCTTTTTCTCCCCGCATCATTTTAACCGCCGCCCCAATATTCATTCCATTGGTTAATGTCCCGTCAATTTTCCAGATATGATCATTGGCCTGAATTCCTGCACGGGAGGCGGGTGTATCGTCAATTGGAGCAATAACCGTCAGTTTGCCGTCTTTTGTACCAAGCTCAATCCCTACACCGCCAAACGAACCCGACATTTGCACTTCCATTTCATGGTACGGCTCCGGAGGCAGATATGCACTATGCGGATCAAGCGTAGCAAGCATGCCGTCCACCATTTTAAGTACGAGTTTTTTTGAATCAGGTTTTTCAACATGATTTGCAAGTACAGCGGCATAAGCTTCGCGCAGAAGCTCAAGCGAATCTTTGTCTGAAGGGGCGTGGCTGACATGCAAGCGACCATAGAAGACGGCAATAAAACCGGCAAAGATCACGATTATTAACAATAGCGGCCATTTAAATGAACGTTTTTGGGGGACAGGTATCATGATTATCTCCGTACATCAATGCCATAACTTTTAATCTTGCGATGCAGATTACTGCGTTCCAGCTCAATTAATTCAGCAGTTCGTGAAATATTCCAATCATTTTCTTCGAGTTTTTGAATAATGAACTCCCGTTCAAAATCCTCCCGGGCATCCCGCAATGCAGACCGGGAAAGAGCACCATCAGCGGTAGGTGGCGTAAGTAGCGGTTCTTCTGATAGAAGAGGGATGTCTTCTGCCGAAATAGCCCGCCCTGGAGTCATTATCAGTATCCGCTCAACCACATTCTTTAATTCGCGCAGATTTCCCGGCCATGAATAGAGTCGCAGCTTGTCGAGTGCCTCCGGCAAAAAGGCCTTTGCCTCACCGCCTTCACGACGAAAAAACTGGGTAACGAAATGCTGCACAAGCGGCCCGATATCTTCCATTCTTTCACGCAGTGCTGGAGCAGTAAACTGGATAGTGCTCAGTTGATAATAGAGGTCTGCATTGAAAGTCCCTGCAGCTATATCCTGTTCAAGAGCCCCGGAAGTAGCTGCGACAATTCGTATATCAGCAGTTAGTTGCCGCCCGCCCCCGACTCGTTCAAAGCGCCCATCCTGAAGGAAACGAAGTATTTTGAACTGGGTATTAAGGGGCAGTTCTCCAATTTCATCCAAGAATAGTGTGCCTCCATCTGCCTGATCAAATCGTCCTTTTTTATGCGATGTGGCGCCGATAAAAGCACCTTTCTCGTGGCCCAACAATTCACTTTCAATCAACTCCTCCGGAATAGCAGAACAGTGTACCGTTACAAGCGGACGCTCCCGTCTCGGACTGCTGCAGTGAATTGAGCACGCGATCAATTCCTTTCCTGAACCGTTCTCGCCATTTATCAACACTGAGGTTGAAGTTGCCGCCACGCGCCGGATCTGTTCCCGCACAGTGACAATTTCGGGTGAATCGCCAATAAGTTCAGAATCTGCAGAAGCTGAACGCTTCAGTTCGGTATTTTGTACAATTAACTCCTGTAACTGTAGTGCATTGGCGACACTGATCAGAACTTTTTCAAGCGAAAGCGGTTTTTCAATAAAATCAAATGCTCCCAGCTTGGTAGCACGAACAGCCGTATCAATCGTGCCATGTCCCGAAATCATGATAACAGTCACATGCGGAAGCTGCTTTTTAAGCCTTTCGAGGGTTTCCAGGCCATCCATTCCGGGCATCCAGATATCAAGCAGAATCAGATCAGGAAGTTCCTGGCTAGCATACTCAATGCCTTCGGCTCCGCTTTCAGCACTCGAGACCTGATAACCCTCATCCTCAAGTATTCCGGTGAGTGCTGTGCGGATATCCTTTTCATCATCAATTATCAAAATTGTCTGCTGCATGGAAACTCCTCACGTAACTATAAATATTAACCTGCCGGCAACTCAACAACAAAAATGGACCCGTGCGGCATATTGTCGCGAATCCTCACAAATCCGCCATGATCAGTCACGATGCTGCTTACAATAGCCAGTCCGAGCCCGGTACCGCTTTTTTTGGTTGAAAAATACGGTTCAAACAGGCGGGGCTTGTCTTCAGGTAAAATTCCCGGCCCATCATCTGCGATACTGATGGTTGCCATTTTCAGTACATCATCAAAACATGTCAAAAGGCTGACGGTGCCACGTCCTGACACAGCTGCAACTGCATTTTCAAGTATATTGATCAGAACACGTTTGATCTGATCACGATCAATCATCAGAAGCGGCATGTTGGCATCCATCGTAAGGTTGAACTGCACACCGCGATGCGCCTCCTGATAGAGTGTCAGAGATTCACGAATCAACTCGTTAATATCATTCGGCTCAGGCTGAATGGCAGGCATTCGGGCGAAATTAGAAAATTCATTGACCAGATTTTTCAGATCATCAACCGATTTTATTATCATTTCGGTACATTCATCAAAGACCTTTTCATCATCATTAAAGCGGGAAAGATAGCGTTTTCTGAGACGTTGGGCGGAAAGCTGAATCGGTGTGAGCGGATTTTTTATTTCATGGGCTATTCTCCGCGCAACTTCACGCCACGCCGCCATGCGCTGAGCCCGCATCATCTGAGTCAAGTCATCAAGCACCGCAACCATACCCAATATTTCCCCATTTCCGGAGCGCAACAGCGTCAAGTGCAGCTGCAAGGCGATCCGGGAACCACGTAAATCCAGAAACACCTGCTTGCTGACAGTGCCATGCTTCGATTGCAATAGGTCCCGAATCGATTCTGAGGCGATTTCAAGGTGTTTATCCATAATTACGTCGCGGTAGTTCCTTCCCAGAACTTTCGAGGCACTTAATCCGAGTAACCGTTCAGCCGATGTGTTGATAGTACGTAAGACACCCTCACTATCGATTGAAATTACGCCTGCTGCAATGTTGCGCAGTACAATTTCCATATACTGCTGACGACGCTCTATTTCCTGATTACTGCGAAGCAGTTCGATGTTTGATACATTCAGCGCGTACTGTTTTGTTCGCAGATCATTTGTCATAAGATTGAAGGACTGAACCAACATGCCGATTTCATCCGCAGAATATGACTCTATCCGTACATCAAGGTTACCACCCGCAACGGCATGAGTTGCATCGACCAGTTCCTGGAGCGGTCTGGTCATACTATTTGCCAGATACACTCCCATCCAGTACGCAAAAAACACAATTACCATCGCGATTAAAAACAGAGTGATAATGTAACCGGTCCGAATCGGATTTTTGAGAATTTTGAGTTGGCGGAATTCATGGTACGATGCCGTAATCTCCTTCATTTTGTTGACAAGTGAATATGGTACATAATAATTAACAACAACGACACCAACAATATCCGACTCGTTCCAGGTTGAATGAATCGGGACAATTCCACGTATCAAATCTGCCTTGCCAGCCTGATTCACTCTGGTCAGCTCCTCTCCTGCCAGACCTCGCTTGATGTCTTCCGATGAAGGGTCAGTAAATTCCCCTTTGGGTACTGTAGGGTTGGAAGCCCGCACCAATTCCTCTCGCTGGGCAGAATACACTTCAACAACACCCAGGTTATATTCGTTCTGTTTCTGATGGATAAGCCGCTTGAGCTGTGGAAGATTCGCCTCGTTAAGCAGTTTTTGATCTTTAATAAACGTGCTGATCTGCTTACCGTAATACAGCGAATTTTCAGCGGAACTTTTGTAGTACGTCTGTGCGACTTCAAGGGATTCACCCAGCGATGTTTCAACCTGGGTATTAAACCAGTTATGTACGGTATTGTTTATAAAGCCGGCAGCAGCAAAAAAGAGCAGGAGTGTTGGCACCAGTGAAAGGGCAACAAATGAAAGGACAAGTTTTGTACGAAGTTTTTTAGCAAATGGATTGGCGCGACTTTCAATAAACAGCTTTACCACATTGCGGCTGACGAGATACACCAACAGAATAACGAGAAGTATAACGACATTTATCACGGCAAAAATCGCAATATTATTGCCCAGTTTTACCCCGGCATTGAGCTGAGTCAGACTAATTTCAGCCTTGGTCAGAAATACAATGAGTATAATAGCCAGAACAATGACGATTGCTTCGCGCAATCTTTTTTCTCGTTCTTCTTTTGAAACTGCGGCATTCATAGAGCTTGAATCCTTTCTATTTAAAGCTCCGTATCCTAGCATATAAGACATTTGTTTTACATATATTGTTGCGTTTTTGCATCAATTGCTGATTACGTTAAGATGTGATACTGTCCAAGATTAATACGCGACTCCGAGGTATATCTATGCGCATTCAAGATTCATCATCACTGCGAGAACTCGATAAAAACACGAAAAGCTCCTCACCGGTAAAAAAAGTCATGAATTCGTTTTTCATGGATGAATTGAGTCACCATGAGGGTGGAGTCGCTTCGTATCAAGATGATGTTGATGCTCTCAGATCTGAAATTGAGAAAGCGGGAAACCTGTTGACAACAGATCCGACACTGCCGAATTTTACACGTTTTCGCGATCTATTAAGCACACTCGCAAAAAAAGTGAGTGCAGAGGCATACCGTCTTGATAAATTTGGCGGAACGCCACAAAATCCGCGTTATTACGAGACAATATCAGTAATTAATCGGGAGGCTGATGCCCTGTACAATCTTATCGTTAAAGAAAACCGCGACAGCATGGCCATTACCGCAAAGGTAATCGGTATTAAAGGATTAGTAGTCGATTTAGTTACCTGATATTTGAAAATAAAGGAGTACATCATGAGTGATGCTGAATTGAACACAACGGTGCAAAAAGGGCTCGAACTCCTCGATCAAGGAGAAGTTAAGCAAGCAATTTCTCTTTTTGAAGAGCATTGGAATAACAATAAAGAACAGCCCGACAGCTGGTTTTATCTTGGCGATGCTTTGGCAGAAGACGGTCGTTTGAGTGATGCCATCGCCAACTACCGGGAAGGCCTTAAGCTGTCACCGGAAGATGCCGACGCTCTGACGACGATGGGGGACATGCTGCTTGAAGCGGGCAATCACAAAGAGTCACTTGGTTATTATAAAAAAGTGCTGGATCTCGATCCAAAGGATGCTGATGCCCTGGTGAGCATTGGCTTGGTCTATAACAGCCAGGATCGCGTTGAAGAAGCCATCAATGCATTTCGTCAGGCACTTGATCTTGAGCCTGACAATGTTTTTGCGCTCAATGCCTTGGGCGATGCGCTTTACGGGCAGGGAGATGTCGATGGTGCAATTGCTGCATTCAGTAAAGGTGTTGAAATTGATCCTGCGGATCCTGCTGCCCATTTCAACCTGGGTGAGCTGTACTATGACCTGGATGAATTGGAAGAAGCCGAAGATTCGTGTCTGGAAGCAGTTCGATGTGATTCTGCCTACAGCATGGCGTATCTGACACTCGGCGGCATCTGTATGGACCTGGACCGTACTGCCGATGCAATTAAGCATTTTGAAAATTACCTGAAATATGAAACATCAGCCCAAGCCGCTGAGATGATTGCCGAGGTCAAGGCAGTTATTGAAGGCCTTAAAGAAGAAGTAAAGGGGTAAAAATGTCACATCAAAAGCCTGTTCTGATTGACTCTCACGCTCATATATATTACCGGGATTTTACCGGTGACTTTGAGGACATGCTGAAACGTGCCGAAGATGCCGGAGTATCTGCCGTTGTAGTGGTTGGCACCGACATTGAGTCAAGTCGTGAGTCGGCTGAACTTGCAGAGAAATATCCGCATCTGTATGCCGCCGTTGGCGTTCATCCCCACGACGCAGGACGGGTCACTGACGCCTGTTACGACATCATCCGCGACCTTGCAGTTTCTAGTCAAAAGATTGTCGCTATCGGTGAAATCGGATTGGATTTTTACCGCGACCGGTCGCCGCGAGACGTGCAAGAAGTTGTATTTCGCTGTTTTCTCCGGTTGGCCGCTGAACTGAACAAACCGGTAATTATCCATGATCGCGATGCACATGAACGTGTCATGACGATTCTGCGGGAAGAATCCGTTCGAAAGGGTGTTTTGCACTGTTTTTCCGGCGATGTCGCGATGGCGGCGGAGGCAACTGCGCTTGGACTCTATATTTCAATACCGGGCACGATTACCTACCCGGGTAACCAAAGTCTTCGGGATGTAGTAAGCTCTGTCAGCATTGATCGTATGTTGGTAGAAACGGACTGTCCCTATTTGACCCCGGTACCACATCGTGGCAAACGTAATGAGCCTTCGTACGTCATGCTTGCTGCCGAAAAGCTGGCCGAAGTAAAGGGACTGACTCTTGAAGACGTTGCCCGTATTACAACCAAAAATGCGAGCGACCTGTTTGGAATCAGCCTCTGGGATCAATCGACGAAAATTGCCTACCGGATTCGCAACTCACTCTATCTCAACATAACCAACCGCTGTTCAAACCGCTGCACATTTTGTCCTAAATTTGATGATTTTACCGTTAAGGGTCACAATCTGATGTTGGACAGTGAGCCATCTTTTAAAGAGGTCATGGCAGCAATTGGTCAGCCGGATGGAATTAATGAAGTGGTATTTTGTGGCTACGGAGAACCGCTTATCCGTCTTGATCTGATTAAGCAAGTGGCCGGCGAACTTAAGCAACGGGGCTACTGCATCCGCATCAATACCGACGGTCAGGCCAATCAGGTTCATGGGCGCAATATTATTCCGGAACTGGCAGGTATTGTCGACAGCATCTCAGTCAGCCTGAATGCTCCTAATGCAGCAATGTACAGTCAGATTTGCAACACCCCGTTCGGCGAAGCCGGTTACAGCAGTGTCTGCGATTTTATCCGGACTGCATCAACACAGATTCCTCAGGTTGTGGCCAGTGTTGTAACGGTACCGGGGATTGATGTCGAAGCGTGCCGGGTATTGGCGGAATCACTGGGAGCTGAATTTCGCGTGCGGGAGTATACCGAAATAGGATAGGTTTGAAACAAAGTAGGTTGCATCAAAAAAAGCCACGTCAACCGACGTGGCTTTTGAATTTTTGGGGTGGCTGGAGGGTATCGAACCCTCGAATATGCGAGTCACAGTCGCACGTGTTGACCGCTTCACCACAGCCACCATATGAAGAAACGTTTTAATAGCTCGAAACGGCCATGGAAGTCAAGATTATTTTGACTTATTATCATTCAGAATTCGCAGAATCTGCTTCAAGTAACGGTATTCATCATCTGACAGTCTACGGTCTCGATAAACAGCACCGCCATAGACGGCAACAAAGTCAGCAACATGACTATTACCTGTGGCCAATGCAAGTTCAAAAAGACCTGACTCACCCTCCCCTGCTGAAATCGTAAATTTATGCTCCATCATTAGGAGAAAACGGCGCAAAATGCGCCGTTCGCGGGAGTGGAATAAATCTGCCTGCCGCACTGAAAACAACGAACCGGCAAAGAAAAGAACTCCAATGATATATGGCACAGAACTCTTCAGCATTTTTGTTACATGTATGCTTTGAAAACGTGATCCAATTCGGTGAGCAACATTCATCTGTTGATCAAAGTCGTAATTTATTACTGACCGATTCCACGAATGATTAAATGAATCTATTGCCAACATGACACTACGCTTCAGACCGTTTGGATGAGGTGCCGTCCAGACATCTCCCGCGTTGGTGGCGAAGCTGCTGGGGTCAACCCGCATCCACCCCTTCCCTGCTATGTACGCCTCTACCCAGACATGAGCTTTATCGTCAGTAACGAGATAATAGTTACCAAACTGGTTGTATTCACCACCCAGATAGCCACCGACCAAGCGGCACGGAATTCCTGCAGCACGCAGCAGCAAAGCAAATGAAGAAGCAAAGAATTCACAATGTCCCTGTTTCTTTTCAAAGAGAAACTGTTCAAGCGCACTGTCACCAGTCGGAAGATCCCGCATTGAATAGTGGTAGTCTCCATTCCGAAAATAATCCTTCAAAAATTCGACTCTGGCTCGATCATCACCGCCACTGAGAGCAATTTTTGAGGCAAGAGCTCGTATACGGGCTGGGAGTTTGCCGGGCAACTGCAGATAAAATGTCCTGGCAACTGAATTATTCAGTGCAGTTATGCCGCTTGATTGCGACTCGGCAGCATAAATAATGCGCCTTCCAACAGGGCCTGCATGAGTGAAAACTCCATCGGGGGAACTTTTCAACCGTTGCAGAGACAGTACAGCAGGACGATCAAGCGCAATAAGTGTGCGTATGGCAGACGGCTCCGGATAGATTCTCTGCGCGATAGTCTGTCCGAAAAAAACTGGTTGCTCGGGTGGAGGCTGTTCAATGCGTGTCCATTTCAACCCGTCTGTATGATTAAATACGGTACCGCGCCAATAAAGCTGCGACTGCATCAGACGCGGCATTTCAACCCGAAAAGCAAGTGTACGGGACTCGGTGATATTGCTTTGACTACCCGGTTCCACTGTATCTGAATATCCGGTAGATCGTGAGGTCGGTGGATTGAGAAAGTGCCAAAGCGGTAATGGGGTGCGCGGAAGCACCGGAAAAAACAGAAGCAGGAGTGGAACAGCAAGTACGGGCATCAATACGCTGGAATAAAGAATGCGTTTCAGGCCTGGAATTGTAACTGTCATGGTGATTTCCTGACTCTGAAAAGTCAGTAACACCAGGGCTATTGCCACTATAAACAGTAGTAAACCGAGGTAGATCAAAAAAAACGGGCTTACATCAAAAAGCGATGATGAAGCAAGACAGAACATCGAGAGAACATATATTTGCAGGCTGTGACGAACCGTCTTCTCGCCGCTGAGCCGAACTGCCAGCATAATTGCAAGGATGCTAATAACCGGCTGAATCGGGTTAGAGCGGCTGAATTGCAAGGCATAATAAATGAAGACCGGGACAATAGAAATGTTTTGCATCCATGGCTTAGGCTGCCAACACCCTCTGCGGTCCTGCCAACATCCGAATATCAACCCGATCACCAGCATCGTACGGGGAACCATCGTTAACCAAGGGAATAGTGGCATCACACCATATAAGCCAATGCTATACGTTAATAGTGTAACAAGGGATCTAATCGTTACCATACATCGCCAATTCCTTCAGCAGCATCAAGCCATGTTGTCTGCCGATTCCAGCCGGCAGAACACGACCATTGACCAAAAGTCCGACAGGTCGCTCCCGTACCCACCGCTGTACCAGCCAGGCAGCCCGGGACAATCGTTCTTCCACCCCTTGTCCCGTCAACGCATCCAGATCAATCACCAGTGGTGCCGCTTCGTATCTTCCAAACCCCTTTACCAGAAGCTCATGACTACGTGCCGAATGTTTCCAATGAATCATCCGGAGCGGCTCCGAACCGGTGTAGGGATATATCCGCTCCAATTCACCGCTCAAACCCCGATCACGACGAAGCCCAATTCCGGATGCAGGCGAGTCTTCCCCGCCACTGCTGGAAACAGTAGCAATTGGTTGAGGAAAGACCGTTACCGTATCATTGATGTCAAAACGCCAATAGCGGGTAAAAAATCCAACTGGATAGGGAGAGCTGATTGTTATTCCGCCAAGTGGAAATCGTCCCCTCTGGGTGAACGTAATCAGAATCGTACCATCACATACGGAGTTCTGCTGCACGACCGGAAAAACAAGCGCATCACCAGTGTGGCTTTCAACACGGATAAGAAATGAGGAAAAATGGCGCTTAGTATTTCGTACTGATAAACAGAATGGAGCCGGGATACCGGCAAATATTTCTTCCGGAGGGTTCAGGTCGGGAATTACCTTTTTTATATTATACATACCGGCGAGACCGGTGATCGACATAAACGCCAGTAAACCGGCAACAATAAGAAACAAGAGATTATTCCCGGTATTGACTGCTGAAAAACCAAGTAAGAGCGTGATCAGAATGTACAGAACTCCGGATTTGCTGATTTTCAGACCAAAGGCAACGCTATGATGGCGACGTTTGTCCGTATTATTCTCCTTGGAGCGAATCTGTAATATTAGCTACTTCTACCTTATTTTTCTCTTTGTGTACACATCTTGGTACGTCATAGTAAACTGGCTGGATGCATTTACAGTATAAAATGAACACCATCACATCACGTTTAGAGTACCTTCTAATCGTATGAACACCCTTCCTCAAACGGTGATAATCAAAACACTCAAGACCACTGACCTGAATACCGCTAGTGCATTATTCTTACCATATCTACAAAGGATTACATAGACTGGTAGAATATATGATTAATACTAATGAATTTTTCTCCTTGCTTGTTACTGCGTAACTTTGTATCCTGCAAATATAGTTACGCAGTAACAAGCAAGGAGATCATAACACCATGGCTAAAACTTCAGCAGAACGTCAAGCGGACTATAGGGCACGACGTAATGGTGGTGAAGGTGATAGAAGACTAAATACGTGGGTGAGCACAATATCTCACTTTGCATTAGAGAGACTTTCGAAACACCATAATTTGACTAAAAGAGAATTGTTAGAGAATCTAATAAGTTCTGCCGATAATATAATGCTGAACGACGTTGAAGGCGGGCGAGAAGTCCGCAAAGCTGTGTTACGCAGTAACACAGCAAGACAGAAATCACCCGATCCGCACTCAGAAACATCTTCAGATGAGATCATCAGTTACGCAGTAACGAAACAACCAGTAAATAATCAGCAGAGTTACGCAGTAACCAATGAAGTACGGAACAAGAAAGATAGTCACGCTGTTACAGTTTCTGAGCAGTTACAACTCTTCTAAATATGCGGGGAAAGATCGTTAAAATGAAAGAGACCGTCGACAGTCTTCATTATAAGAGTTTGGAGTTCACCAGATTATGAAAAGTCTGATACTATTTTTATTACTCGCACCATCATCGACAGCATTAGCTGATTGCATACTTACGGAGTATCCCTTTAGCGTGGTCTGTTCAGGCTATGATCCCACGGCTGCAGCACCACCATCGAAGAAGAATATCAGGACATCAACTAAAATGAGCAAGCAAATAAAGAAAGCAGGTGTTGATGACAGCAACGGTATTACGTCTGCGATAGGAATGACTGAAGAGGAGCTGGAGTTCATGCAAGCAAGGAACAACCAGGACGGTTATCGTGGTAAGCCAAAACATAAAGAGCAAACAGCTAAGGAATAGTTGTGACTTCCGATTACAATGATCTGCAACAACATATCGTTTAAGCCTGAAGAAGATAATTAGTATCTTGTTGCTCATTAGAGACTTTGTCTGTATAAACTCCAAGTTTTTATTTCTACACTTGGGGACAGGGAAATGATTCGAGAGTACACCGCAGACATTGCCAAACAAATGAAAATTAAATTATCTGATATTTCAATAGTAGCTGGGGAGGCTGTGGGATGTCTTGATGTTCACTTGCTGAAGCTTTCTTCAGGTGAGTTCGTCTCCTGTGTTTTAGTTCATAAGCTTGATATGGATGATTTACAACGGGGCCTATCTTGTGAACGGCTGGAGATTAAAATCAGGACTGCTCTGGAGAGATTGCAGTTGATGCTTACACCCGAACAGACCCAACAATAATTTTCAGACCAACGGCAACGCTATGTTAGCGACGATTGTCCGCACAACTCCGCCTCTGTCAGAGGCTGCCATCTCGTTCCGCATAATCAATCGATGGGCACAGACAGCTACAACAATGCTTTTGACATCATCAGGTGCGACATAATCACGCCCCTCCAAAAATGCGGCCGCTTTTGCCGCCTGAGCCAGATTAATAGCAGCCCTGGTTGAAAGGCCGGTCAAAATAAGCTCGTGCCGGCGTGTTGCCAACACCAGATCATGAATATAGGTAAGAACCTTGTCCGAAAGATAGACCGCTTGAACGTCACTTCGAGCGGTCATTATTTCAGAGGAAGACACCATCGGAACCATACTGCCGACCCGTTCCCGGATACCGCCACCAGCAATTATTTCCCGCTCCAGCTGTTCTGACGGGTAACCAATCCCGGTGCAGATAAGAAAACGATCAAGTTGCGATTCAGGCAGCAGAAAGGTGCCGCTTTGATCAGAGGGATTCTGAGTCGCAAATACCATAAATGGATCCGGTAAAGAATGCGTTACCCCTTCTATTGTCACACGCCGCTCTTCCATCGCTTCCAACATGGCACTCTGTGTGCGTGGCATGGCGCGATTTATTTCATCTAACAGGACAATATTATTGAAGATCGGACCAGGCTGGAAGCTGAAATGCCCTTCTTCACGTTTAAATATGGACAATCCAGTGATGTCTGAGGGGAGAAGGTCACTGGTACACTGGACTCTGCCGAAGGAAAGACCGGTAACAGCAGCAAGCGCGAGTGCCACCGTTGTCTTGCCGAGGCCAGGGAGGTCCTCTACCAGAATGTGTCCACCCACCAGAAGAGCAATTGCCGACAGGCGCAGAACTTCGTCCTTACCTTGCAGCCAGTCACGGGTAAGTGTCTTGAATACATTCGTAAAAATGTGGGGTTGAGTAGATATATTCACAGATGCCCTCGGTACATCAAAAAATAGTGTGCCAAATACCTTCAAACAAATCGACCCCCAGGGGAAAAGTCCTTTGGGGGTCGCGGTTCATTCATGTAATTACAATCAACCGATTGCTGCGTTTAAATCGCTGAGCAGCGTATCAACATCAAGGCCGTGTGCCCTGGCGCCCTGCTCAAGGCTTTCGTTCTGAGCCCCCATACAGCCAACGCAGCCGAGGTTATGCTTCTGAAGGACCTTTACTGACTCAGGATATGTGCGCATAAGCTCAAAAAAAGTCATATCTTTAGAAATCTTGTCCGCCATGGTATTTCACTCCTTGTGATGGCGTAGTCACGTTATCACGCCTATTCGTATTTAATATCGATTATTTCGTACTCTTTTTTACCTGCCGGCACAATTACTTTGACAGAATCATCAAGCTTATGACCAATCAGTGCTTTTCCGACCGGCGACGTACAGGATATTTTACTCAATTTTATATCAGCCTCATCTTCGCCAACAATCTTATACGTCACCTCTTCTTCAGTTGCGGTATCGTACACGGTAACCGTACAACCAAACACCACTTTGTCCGGCTTCAAACCAGAGAGATCAACAACATGTGCACGAGCCAGCTTACCGTTGATTTCCTGGATGCG
>JAYTVV010000208.1:0-3372 GCA_043743795.1 Geobacteraceae bacterium | reverse complement strand
AAAAACTGCATGGCGGTGCGTAAAGGGAATGAGATCCTGTATTCGATTGTTGCCAAGTCACTAAAACATGCCCGTGAGACAAATGTATTGGTGAATCTGCAGCATAAATGGCTCGGAGTTGAATTTACTGATGTTAACGAAAGATGGGCTCGCTGGTTTCCGCTTGTCTCGGGAATCTGCCTCGCATTAATCGTTGCAGCAGGTTTTTTCATGGCAATAAATTACAGGCTGCGAAAACTGGTTTTTGCCAGAACCTGGGAACTTCAGAAAGAACGTCAATTTCTTTCATCGATCATCGAAAATGCTACGGAAGGGGTATGTGTCTGCAATGACAGTCCGGATTTTCCCCATGTCCGTTTCACTGTCTGGAATCCCTGCATGACCGCCATCACCGGTTATTCCCTGGAGGAGATAAACCACCTGGGCTGGAATCAGGCTCTTTCACCCGAAGGTAATCCGAGGGCCATGGCACTCATTGACGAAATACGACGAGGAAACAGGCTGTTGCACGAACAATGCGAAATAGTCTGTTCGGATGGAAAGAAAAAGGTGCTTTCCATATCGACCGCAACGATCTTGTCCGATGATCAGAATGTCAATGTTCTCTGCATCATGGATGATATAACACAGCAGGTTGAAGCCGAGGAACAGCTGCGTTTCAGCGAGGCAATGTACTCGGGGATATTTAACAATATTGGCGTAGGGGTTTCAGTGATCAGCCCTGAAATGAAAATCCTTTCCATGAATCCAACAATGAAAAAATGGTTTCCCGATACGAATCCAGCTGATGGGCGCAACTGCTACACGAGTTTCAATAATCCATCGTGTGACACCGTTTGTGAATACTGCCCGGTTGTTAAAACGTTACATGATGGGGCTGTTCATGAAGTAAAAACTGAAACAACATCACCACATGGAATACGCAACTATAAGATCGTCTCCACTCCCATATTGGATTCGAAGGGGCAAGTTACAACAATAGTTGAAGTTTTTGAGGATATCACCGAGCATGTCAATTATGAATTAAAGCTCAAGCAGGCGAAAGATGCGGCCGAAGCCGCCAACTATGCCAAAAGTGAATTCCTGGCCAATATGAGCCATGAGATCCGCACCCCGATGAATGGCGTCATCGGCATGGCGCAACTCCTGGAATTTACCGGTCTCACACAGGACCAGATCGAATATGTTACCGCCATTAAGATCTCCGGAGCCAATCTGCTCTCCCTGATAAATGACATCCTTGACCTCTCCAAGATCGAGGCCGGAAAAATCGAAATAGAATCAACTGCTTTTAGTCTGCGTACCTGCATCAACGATATCGTTCTGACGCAAAAGTCTGTTATCCAGGATAAACGGCTCTTTCTGGAGATTGATATAGCAACCGATGTCCCGCATGTCCTGGTGGGAGACCAATTACGGGTTAAACAGATACTCCTCAATCTGCTGGGGAATGCGGTCAAATTTACTTCTCACGGCGGCATTACTATTACGGTACTGGTAATAGAGCAGTACGAAACCTTTACGATGGTAAAAATAGCTGTTCGTGACACCGGTATAGGCATCTCTGCAGAGGCTCGTGACAAGATTTTTAATGCTTTTATTCAGGAAGATGGCTCCACGACGCACCAGTTTGGCGGAACAGGTCTTGGTCTCACCATTAGCCGTCGCCTGGCGGAACTGATGAATGGGAATATTTCCGTTGAAAGCACGCCAGGCGCCGGCAGCTGTTTTGAACTTACTCTGCCGTTCCAGATTGTCCACAGGGATGCTGCCGATGAGAGGCCTTCTCCACAGGCCATTGCCACCTGGAATGCCCCTCCACTGCGGATACTTCTTGTTGAAGACAATTTGATAAACATCACGTTTGAGATATCACTCCTCAGCAGAGTTTTGGGACATGAAGTGCTGACGGCGGAAAACGGCAAGGAATGCCTTGAAAAACTGGCCCAGGGTGCATTTGATCTTATTTTGATGGATATTCAGATGCCTGTCATGAACGGTATCGATGCGTTACGGGAAATCCGGCTAAGCGAGCAGGGAACTGCTGTTCACCAGCCGGTCATTGCCCTGACAGCGTATGCTCTGCGAAATGAAAAAGAACGATTCCTGCAACAGGGGTTCGATGGATATGTGTCAAAACCGCTGGATATAAACGAGCTGATTTCAGAGATGAAGAGGGTAACGGGAAATAGCCGCTCCGATTGAATTGACGGTCGGGTGGTGCGATATTTAAAATAAACAGTAGAAAATAAAGAGGGGTTACTTTTTTAGTTAATCCCTCTTTATTAGTTTAGAAAATGCACCTCGGGGGTGCCATGAAAGCAGAAATTTATTCGATTACCTACCGAATACCCTTGTCGGAAGCCCAGCAGGCAAGACTCGACCGGAAGTGGCCGGACGGCGATCCACTCATTTCCTATGAGAAGATCGAATCCCTACTTGAGCCGCTGCGGGTCGAAAATCTGGACTGGTCGCACCACTCCGGACATTATCTGTATTTTACCGTGTATGGGGATGACATCGAAGGTACCACTGCCGAGGTGGTCGCACGGCTCGAAAAAAAGCTGGGTACAACCTAGTGATATACATGGTTCTTGGGTACATCCAGGGGTGTTCCCCGTGGGAGCTAAGAATTGTTGGCGCCAAACGACTTCTGCCGATAGTGTGGTATCATTGTGCATGACCCTTGAAACGTTTGTCATGACCTATGGGTATCCGGCGCTCCTCGTTGGAGCCCTGCTGGAAGGGGAGACCATTGTCATTATCGCTGGCTTCCTGGCGCACAGCGGGTATCTCTACCTGCCATGGGTCATACTGACAACCTTTGTCGGAGCATTCACCGCAGACCAGTTTTTCTTCCAGATTGGGAAAAGAAAAGGGAAGGCTTTTCTCGGGAGGAAACCCCAGTGGGCTCCCCGTGTCGACAAGATCCGGCGCTTCCTTGTCGGCTACCAGGTGATTGCCATTCTCGCGTACCGCTTCATCTATGGCATGCGGACCATTACCCCGATCGTTATCGGGGCCAGCGGCTTTTCCACCCTGCGCTTCGTCGCCCTCAACCTCTGCAGCACCTTGCTCTGGTCGGTGGTTGTCTCAACGGCCGGCTACTATTTCGGTCATCTGTTTCAAATATTGCTACAGGATGTTCAGCAGTATGAACTCGCAATAATGCTGGCAATTGCGGTGACGGGCGGGGCTGTATGGCTCTATCGCTACCGGATGAAGAAGCGCCGGACCTTCTAGTAGCCTGGAGGGGCTCATGGCCGTTTTCCCCCATGAAAATTATGCCTCAACAGCGATCGCCACAGCCGCCTCATAGTCATCGAGCCGATAGATGCTGTTCCATGACAATCCGCAGCGTTGACAGAAGCA
>JAYTVV010000207.1:0-27456 GCA_043743795.1 Geobacteraceae bacterium | reverse complement strand
AGGAATGCTGTTTTTTTGTGATGCAACTCGACGAATTTCGGGTTCTTTGCAATTGCTGCCCAGTCGTACTGTTTTTCTGCCATTAGTTACTCCTTTCATATAAAGGTTAATACTGCGCAACGTCGGTACCTGTCTTTTTTGATTGCCTGAAGACTCCTTTCGTGTGGGATTTAACTCATAGTTTTCATAAACCAGTCGATGAGTACGTAACGGCGTAACTACTGCAACGGATTATACCGTAATTTTCATATAGCCGAACTTCATGGAAAGTTCTTCGGCCCCTTCAATCATGGAGGGGATGACTTCCTGTTCAAGCCGGTCCTGAAGCATCCTGAACGACGGCGCAAGCAGAGTCAAGGCACCGACAACTTTACCGGCATAGTCTCTTATTACTACCGCAACGGCACAAATCCCTTCCCCAAGACCTCCAAAGTCAACAGCGACACCTTTTTTTCTGATTTCATCCAATTCAATTTCAAGCAGCTGCGGATCAGGGATATTTTGTTTTTTATTCGCCTTATTACGTAAATCAATCGATGAAACCGATTTCAAAACTTTTCCGGCTGCGTTTGTAAAGAACGGGAAGCTTTTACCAACCAGATCTACTGCTTTTACTTGCTGAAAAGAGTCCACCATATCCAGAAACAGCACTTCATCGTTATTCATAACGGTTATGTAAACCGCCTCATTCAGCTTATGCGCAAGGTCTTCCATAACAGGGTGAGCCAGGCGGATCAAATTAGTGCTTTTCAGAATATGCTGGGCCATCTGAAATGCTTGTAATCCCAGAGTGTACGTACCGGTTGCGGAATCCCTTTCAACCAGATCTTTATCCTCAAGCGTAGCGAGCAATCTGAATGCTTTGTTGTGACTCAGATCAAGTTTTTTTTCTATAATCGAAATGGAAGGCCGGTCTCCATCCTGCGCAAGAGCTTCAAGCAGGTCGATTGCTTTGATAACGGCCTGCACCGAATAAGCACCCTTTTCTCTTGTCATGGAATATTTTCCTGTGATTATCTTAAAATAAAATAGAGTACTAAACCGTATGAGGCAAATTTAGTACGTTGTTATATATTTGTCAATATTTAATTTTAATTGAATAAATATATTTTTAGCTTAAATACCGGTGCATTACATATCCATTACCGCCATGCATTTACCTACATTTACCGTCTGATGATTACATAATGAGTTGTAATAATATAAAAATTAATTGTCTGTTTATATTGTTCTCTTTTTTTATAAAACATATTTAAAATAATGATGAACGAACACCGTACATAAACAGCTGTTAAAATTTTGTCGAGATGTCATATCAACCGAATGGGACGGTTTATATTTTCTTGTCTAATGTATTGAAGTTTTTTTGGGTGGGAAACGTTTTCAGAGGGATAATGAAAAAACAGGACGGGAATACACATGACCATAGTGAGGTAATTGGTATAATGGCGACAGGCCGGGATTAAATGAGAAGCGACGAAGGGGTTATCGCTTCACACGCGGATCAAGCGCATCTCGAATTCCTTCGCCGAGCAGGTTATATGCGAGTACCGTTACTAAAATTGCTGCTCCCGGAAAGAGTGACAACCACCAGGCAAATTCGATGTAATCCTTACCGGATGTGAGAATATTACCCCAGCTGGGCGTTGGAGGCTGTACACCAATTCCAAGAAACGAAAGTGCCGATTCTGTCAGAATTGCCCCGGCAACGCCAAGTGTTGCAGAGACAAGTACCGGCGAGATGGCGTTAGGAAGTATATGACGAAAAATTATGCGGGTATTTGAGCAACCGATACAGCGGGCTGCCGATATGTAATCCATTTCACGAATTGAAAGTGTTTCTGCCCGAACCAGCCGTGCGACCCCCATCCAGCCGGTCAGACCGATGACCATCATGATGTACCAAATTGAGGGTTCGAGGAAGGTAATGATCGCCAGAATCAGAAAAAATGCCGGAAAACAAAGCATGATATCAACCAGACGCATGAGAGTAGCGTCAACCAATCCACTGTAATAGCCTGACACCAAACCAACCACAGTGCCAATTGAAACCGCAATTCCTACCGCCACAAAACCGACTTTAAGTGAAACGCGTGAGCCGTACAGAACTCGGCTCAAAACATCTCTGCCCAGCTCGTCGGTGCCGAACCAATGCTGCCATGATGGGGGTGAAAGTACCTTCCAGGCGTTGATCGCACTGGGATCAAAGGGGGCAATAAGCGGAGCCAGAAGTGATACGATAAACAGTGCCAGTACGATACTGCCGCCACCCAGGGCAAGGCGATTGCGCCGGAGGCGCGGCCAGAAAACAGAAGCCAGGTATGAGCGTTTAAAGTCCATCACCCTACCCCTCTCCATGTCGAATCCGCGGATCAGCCATGGCGTAGCAGAGATCGGCGATCAGGTTGCCAATCAGTGTTAAAAAAGCCCCTATCACCAGAATACCCATAACGACCGGATAGTCCCGCGACATAACCGCTTGAAAAAAGAGCTGCCCCATCCCCGGAATGGCAAAAATTGTTTCAAAAATAACGCTGCCGCCAATCAGACCGGGAATGGAGAAACCAAGCAGTGTGATCAACGGCAGCAATGCATTTCTCAAGGCATGCTTGTAAATTACAACTCGCTCAGACAGGCCCTTGGCCCGGGCAGTCGTAATGTAGTCCTGACTTATGACATTCAGCATGGCAGAGCGCATATAGCGGGAGAGACCAGCCAGACTTCCGAATGAAGCCACCATTACCGGCATAATCAGATGTTTGGCGAGATCCCAGAGATAGGAAAACGTTCCCCAGGAATCGCTTCCCAGCGTATGTAGACCGGAAATAGGAAGCCACCCCAGCTTGACTCCGAAAAAGAACATAAGCAGCAACGCCAACCAGAATGTCGGCACGGCAAAACCAATAAAAACAAAAACCGTGATTCCCTTGTCAAGCCAGGTGTCACGCCGGGTGGCGGCCAGAATACCAATCGGTATCGCCAGACCGAACTCAAGCAGCAGAGCAACAATATTCAAAGAAATGGTAACCGGCAAGCGCTCCTTGATCTTATCGACAACGGGGCGATTATCGGATGAAAACGACCGTCCCAGATCAAGCCGCACAATCTTGCCAATCCAACTGAAGTATTGTTCATGCAACGGCTTATCGAGACCATAAAACTTTGTGAGCCGCTCACGTGCCTCTTTACCGACCTTGGGATTCATCGCCATCTGCATTTCAACCGGTTCACCCGGTGCCAGATGAATAACAGAGAAGGTTATCAGGGTAATGCCCAGCATCAGTGGAATCAGCATAAGAATTCGTTTAATGAGATATCGTGACATGAATCAATATACCTGTTCGTTCTTCGGCACATACCAGCGGTTCTGGTTATGACCGATGCCGGCCGGAGCCGGTTCAATACCACGAATTCTTGCACTTACCACCGGCAGGGCATCAGGCACATAGAGAAAAGTGTACGGCTGTTCGTCGGCCAGAATTTCCTGAATTCTGAAGTATGCCCGTGTACGTTTTTCAATATCAAACGTATTGCGCCCTTCAATCAACAGGCGGTCTACTTCAGGGTTATTAAAACCGATAAAATTCAATTCTCCCGGCTTGTTCTTGCTGGAATGCCAGATGTCAAACATGTCAGGATCCTGAGAAATACTCCAAGCCAGCATGACGACTTCAAAATTGCCTTTATTGACAAACTCTTTCAAAAAAGCGGCCCACTCGACAACCCGAATCTTGACGTCAATGCCCACATGGCGAAGACGCTGCTGCACAATCTGCGCAGTCATTAGACGCTGTTGGTTGCCCTGGTTTGTCAGGATGGTGAACTTGAATGGCTTGCCATCCTTTACCAGAATGCCGTCACTATTTTTTTCCTTCCAGCCGGCCTGTGCCAAAAGCGCGACAGCATGGTCCGGATCAAAATCGATATCTTTGACAGCAGGATTATAGGCCCAACGTCCCGGTACAATCGGGCCATGCGCTTTCTGACCCATACCGAACAGTACCCCCTGTATCAGTTCATCTTTGTTGATGGCAGCGGTTATGGCCTGACGGATACGCTTATCACCGAAAAGCGGATGGCGCAGATTGTAGCCCATGTACAGATAGGTGGATGAGGGATAACGATATTTATTGAAACGGCTGGTGAAACTTTTTGCAGCTGTTTGGCGGGCATACTGAACCGGAGTGAGACTCATCAGATCGATGGCACCGGCCTTCAGTTCCATATACATTGTGGAACTGTCCGGAATAATTCTGTAAATGAAACGATCTATATAGGGGCGCCCTTCAAAATAATCCTTGTTAGCCTCAAGCACTATTTTTTGACCGGACACCCACTCTTTAAAGCGGTAGGGTCCTGTACCGACCGGATTTCGAGCCAGAGGACTTTTAGTAATGTCCTTCCCCTCCAGAAGATGGGCCGGAAGTATATTCACCCCCCAAGATGCCAGGGCCGGCGCAAACGGCTCCCCGTACGTCACTTGAATCGTATGTGAATCGGGTGACGTAATATTTTTGACCTGTTTAAAATCTTCAGCGTATGCAGTAGGAGTTTTGGGGTCTATCGTGATCTGATACGTGTACAGCACATCTTTTGAAGTGAACGGAGCACCATCATGCCACGTCACACCACGGCGCAGATGGAACGTGATAGTCAGGCCATCTTTAGAAATATCAAAAGATTCGGCAAGGTCACCAACGATGTTCAGGTTTTTGTCATATTTGACAAGTCCGTTATAGATTTGACCGGCTACTGCATGGGATGACGCATCGGTAGCAAGGAGTGGAATCAGAGTGGAAGCTTCACCGATAGTGCCTTCAACAAGTGAATCTCCAGTGGCAGGAACAACAGAAGAAGCAGCTGCGACCGGTGCTCGAGGAGCTTCTGACCGGGTGCACGCTACGAAAACAACCGTGAAGAGCAGCGCCATCAACAGGCATCGCACGCCTGGTGATGATATCATTTTTCGACCTGCTCCCCTTTAAGCTTATGCATCTTTTCAACCAGTTCTTTGCGTTCAGGAGCCAGTTCAAGCGCTCTTTGATACTGCTTCAAAGCTTTTTTAATGGATCGACGGGCTGCATAGACATCACCCAAATGTTCTACAATAGTAGAATCATCATCCACCAGTGTGATTGCTTCTTCCAAAGCCTTGGCAGCGTCATCATAGCGTCTGAGCTTGAAATAGGTCCAGCCAAGACTGTCCAGAATAAACGCATCACGCGGACGTATAGCAACCGCCTGTTTGATATACTTTAAGGCCTCCTCAAGATGTATTCCCATTTCGGCATAGGAGTAACCAAGATAATTAAGGGCTTGCGCATCTTTCGGGTCAAGCAGCAGTACCTGCTTCATACGGTTAATTGACTCGGTATGTTTTCCAAGTTTGTCAAGCAGCACTCCGATTCTGAAGTGCAGACGAGGCTCCTTTTGAAAAGGCTGTTCATTTTCAAGCAGAATTTCCAGAGCAGCCTGAGGCCTGTCAATCGATTCATATAGAGAAGATAAATTCAAATACAAATCAAGATTTAACAGGTTAGCATCAATTGCCTCCTTGAGGACGGCAATCGCGGTATCTGCTTTGCCTTGTTCCTTCAGTATCAGTGCAATGTGACTGACCGCTTCAAAATATTGTGCAGAACTATGGGATATTTTACTGAATTCTGAAAAAGCATTATCCAATTCACCTTTTTCCTCGTATGCAATACCACGATAGAGACGAATATTGCTTGCTGACGGATCTTTTTCAAGCATTTCGCCAAACACGGCAATCGCCTCGTCAAACTGTTCCAGTTCAAGGTGCACCAGACCGATTTTCCGGATTGTTTCCTGACCTCCCAGACCGGATTGAGCAGCCAAACGGAGATATTCCAGTGCTTCAGTAAAGCGGCGCTGCTGCAGCAGCAGCTGTGTCAGGCGCTGCAGTATTGCAGCACGCTGATCATCCTGATCAAGCAGAGAACGATAGACATCTATCGCCTGCGAATAGTCACCCATTGCCTCATACGTTGCGGCCATATCGATAATTGCCTGTTCAAATTCCGGACGCAATTCCAGCACCTTGGTAAAATATCCGAGGGCATCACGATAAAGCTTCATCTGGCTATAGGTGCGCCCCAGATAATAATAGCCCAGGATGGATTCAGGATTAAGCTTGACCAAGGCTTTGAGTGTAGTGACAGCTTCTTCATATTCAAACAGGCGCGTCAGTGACAGAGCCAGGTGCAGATAGGCATCTTCTTTGGAAGGATCAATTTTTACCGCTTTACGCAAATAATCCGCAGCCTCCCAGTCTTTTCCTGCCGACGACATCAAAATTCCGCCCAGGACATATGGAGGACGATAGTCTGGATCAAGCGCAATCGCCTTGTTGATATACTCAAGGGCTTCCGGTATCTGGCCGATTTTAAGTTTGATGTCGGCGACTTCCCCATGCAGACGAGCCGATTCAGGCTCAAGTGAGATTGCTTCGCGCAGCAGGTTCAGAGCAGCCGGGTAGTCTCCTTCATGAGTGGCAAAACGCGCCCGGGAAAACAGGTACAAGGAGCGGGCGTGATTATCATAGATCCTGGGAGCTGCAGGAGGTATACTTTCAGAGGTTGGAGCGACGCCGGCGCACGCGGTAAGAATAAGGAAAAACAACAGTGTGATCAGCCGGATATGCATTGGAGGAAAGTTCCATTTCGAAGAAAAATAAAGTGAAAAAAACTAGCATGAATCACATAATTGGTCAAACGATAATAATATTTAGCATGTTGGAGTTGACATCACTTCATTCAGGAGGGAATATGCGTCAATGAATTCCACCGTACTTTATCTTTTTCTTGTACTGCTGCTGGTAGCTGCAAACGGGTTTTTTGTAGCTGCAGAGTTTTCACTCGTTTCCGTTCGGCGTTCACGAGTTGTCTCGCTTGTGGAAAGCGGTGATGCACGTGCTGCAACACTTCTGGGACTGCTTGACAACCTCAATTCCTACATATCTGCCACGCAACTCGGCATCACAATGGCTTCGCTTGCATTAGGATGGGTCGGCGAACCAGCGCTCTCAACGTTGCTGGAAGAACCTCTTCACGGGCTGGTTTCCGATACCGTCCGTCACACCATTGCCTTTACCGGCGCCTTCACGATTATAACGTGTCTCCATATAGTTTTGGGAGAACTTGCACCAAAAACCCTGGCGCTGGATCGGGCGGAACGAGTTGCAATGGCAGTGGCATGGCCATTACGACTGTTCCATACACTGTTCAGCTGGCCGATACAATTGCTTGACTTTGCCGGCAGAAGTACGGTTCGGGTATTTGGGTTACAATGTTCGCCTGACCATGCCAGTGTATATACTGTTGAAGAATTACGTCAGATCATTAACCTTTCTCATACGAGTGGCACGCTGGAGGCTGATGAACAGCAATTGCTTCACCGCATATTCGAATTTTCCGACTCGGAAGTTCAGGACGTCATGATTCCACGAAATGCCGTGACCGCTCTCTCTGCGGCCGCAACATTTGAAGAGACGCAGGCTGCCTTTAATTCACTCGGCTACTCGCGTATACCTGTTTACCAGGATCAACTTGATAATATTATCGGCATTGTTGTCAGAAGAGACCTTGAACCGTTCCTGGCACGGGGAGATGCCCCTAACTTCAACCTTGTAAAGCTCACCCATCAGCCCCGCTTTATACCTGCCAACGCTCAATTAAGTACGGCTTTAAAACAGATGCAGTCATCTCGAACTCATATGATTTTTGTTGTTGATGAATATGGCGGATTTGAAGGGATTATAACACTGGAAGACCTCCTTGAAGAAATCGTGGGAGAAATTGATGATGAATTTGATGAGATTTCCCCTGCCCAGTGCGTCGAGGATAACAATGATTTTCTGCTTGACGGCATGTTGACCATGCGTGAGGTCAATCTTCGACTCAACCTGCATCTGCCTGAAGATGCTCCCTATACAACAATTGCCGGTTTTCTGCTTGCACAAGGCGGACGACTGCTGCTGCAGGGTGAAAGCATCGTGTTTCAACATATCCGTTTCACAGTGGAAAGCGTTGATCGAAAAAGAATTCGGCGCGTCAGAGTCACTGCAGAGGAACAAACCCCGTGAGAATTCCATCGCGATTCATCAAAATATCCGGCATCCTCCTGGTAGCTATGGCAACCCTTGTAACTGCCACAGCTCTTTTCCTTCCCTACCTGTTGGATGTAAATGCCTACCGCACGGAGATTATAACAGCACTGCAAAAAAGCTTTAATCGCCCGGTGAGCTTCAGTTCGGGATCATTTGCGTGGCATTTCGGTCCATCTTTCGAATTCAAGTCATTTACCGTCAAGGAACGAGATGGAGCTGCCGATTTTATCACAGCCCGAAAAATAACCGTTCAGTTAGCTCTGATGCCGCTGCTTGAAAAAAAAGTCGATTTGAAACATCTTATTTTTGATGAACCAACGATTGTGCTGTTTCGTAGCCCCGATGGCACATATAATATTGATGACTTATTGAAACCAAGTGGAGAAAGCGTACGTGTACATTTAAAAAAAATCCGCATAAACAATGGCTCCATCTTCTGGAAAGACATGGCACTTCGTAAAGAACCGTTCTCTGCAAGACTCCGTAATATTTCCCTCATTGCAGACCACCTCGGCCGAGGACAAAAAGGGCATCTTAAATTAGCCGCTGAAATCCCTTCTGCAGACGGTGCCCCTACCCATCTAACCCTTTCCGGCAGCCTGCAGCTTCCCGCGGATGAAAAAACATTACTTGAATCTGTTGTTGATGGTGACCTGACGCTCAAACAGATTGAAATCGACCGTTTTTGGCCTTATTTCGGGAAGTTTATTCCCTTTGCTGCAACGGGAGGCCGGCTGGATTTTGCCACCAGCTTCAAAGGGAAACCGCAGGACTTTTCTGCCAAAGGAAAAATAACAATCAACGGCGCAACCGTCAATTGGCCGACTGTATTTCATGCTGCCCTTTCGCCAAAAACACTTCAGGTTGACTATACACTTGCACTGAATCGACAGTTGATCAACTTTTCCGCAGTGGATCTCGGTATGGAAGGTTTTAGAATCAAGGGTAACGTCCAAATACAGGATTACATGACCAAAGATCCTCGCATAGTAGCCAAAGCAAGTACTCCGTCAACATTCCGATACGAAGATGTCAGAAATTATGTGCCATACACAATCATTGACAGCGACACAGCTGATTATATCAAAAACAAGATCACAGCTGGAATATTCAAACTTGACACAGGAGTGCTGGATGGGCGAATCAGCCAAATTGCCCATATGGAAATCGGGCAGAATTATAACACTCTGCTGATTCGTGGAACCGTAGAGAAAGGGATTTTGAGTTATGGCCCAAAAGCACCGACATTCAATAACTTGAAGGGGATTATTGAACTAAAAGGTAAAAATTTCAACCTGGTTGGTATGACCGGAAACTTCGGAACGTCACCTTTTTTACTGGACGGTTCTATAACCGAATATAATACTGACAAACCTGCCGATTACCCTATCAAAATGGATATTTCACCTCGTACCCCCGAAATGGCATGGTTGACTAAAATGGCCGGCATACCAAAACTGGAATACAGCAACAGCTCTTCACTGCGGCTTACCGGTAACGGTCCATATACAGCCTATACATTGAACGGCGATTGGGACCTCAAACAGGCGGCCTACAGCCTGCCCGGCTATATCAGCAAACCGGCCTCAATGCCACACAATCTAAAGTTCAGCACGGTGATTGGCAAAACATCCACTAAGGTCACAACCATTAACTACAATCTTCAACCACTGGAAGTCACCGGAAGTGGCCTGATTGGCTATGGAGAAAAACCCTTTCTCGGTTTTGATCTCCGAACCAACAGTTTCAAAATGAGCGATGCCCTGCCAATTCTCTCAATGTGGCAGAGATACAAAATACAAGGGATGGTACAGGCTCATATAAAAGGTGGGGGGGACCCGGTAGATATGAGTGCCATGGATTATCACGGAACCGTGAATCTCAACCGCGTAAGCTTCCAACCGGATGAACAACTGAAACCAATCAGCGGCATTAGCGGCTTAATTAATCTGAAGGGAAAAAGTCTGGAAACAGCCACAATCGCTGCCCGCTACGGTAACTCGGTAATTAATATGAAAGCCGCCATAAAGAGCCTCAAAAATCCTGAAGGTGATATTACACTTTCAGCGCCACAGCTCTACCTGAATGACCTGAACCTCGCTGAAGGAGCCCCTGAAGCAGCCGTCAGAAGATTTAATGCCGGCTTTACTGTGCGCAGGGATTCCATTGTGCTGCACAGTGCCTCCGGCCTGATCAATTCATCCAATTTTAATCTGAATGGTATGTATCAGACCGGACGAACCCGACAGGCGACCTTATCCGTAACGTCATCGAAGCTCGATTTGGATGACCTCCGCCTGATTTTATCACCACAGCGCAGTACAGGGAACCAGCAAAACCCGACTGTAGATGTCAAGCTGACCATGAATATCGAAACCGGTAATTTTGGCAAACTGGCGTTTAGTAAATTGAGTGCTGCTGCCCAACAGGAAAATGGTACGATCTATCTCCAAAGCCTGACAGCGGGAATGTTTGGCGGTAAATTAACAGCCAAAGGAAGAATCGCTCGCGCAGGTGAACGGGGCGATCGGTATGACTTGACTCTCGATATTTCACGGGCTGATGCTGAAAAACTTTTTGCGGCTCTCGATATTTCCCGTGAAATTACAGGGACATTGGCACTTCATGGTGATCTAACAGCTCGGGGGAATAGCCTTCTCGATATCAAGAAGAGTGCTTTGGGGAATATACGCCTTAGTATGAGCAGTGGGACGTTACGAAAGTTTGGTACCCTTTCAAAAGTCTTCTCAATTTTAAATGTTTCCCAGCTGCTCAAATTCAGGTTGCCTGACATGGTCGCAGATGGCATGCCCTACAGCAGCATCAAGGGTAGTTTCTCTGTTAAAGACGGAATAATGGCTACTCAGGACCTTTTCATAAGTAGTAATGCTATCAACGTGTCGATTGTTGGAAATGCTGATATTATCAAGGAGGAATTGAATCTTACTCTCGGAGCCCAACCGCTTCAGACCGTGGATAAGATCGTCAACAGGATACCAATTGTTGGCTGGTTATTAACGGGCAAAGACAAGGACTTATTGACTGCCTATTTCGAAGCGAAGGGAAAATGGTCTGACCCCCAAGTCAGTGCCATTCCGGTAAAATCGATGAGCAGGGGAATATTCAATATATTTGTCAGGGCGTTCGAGTTACCCGTGAAGCTGTTTACTGATACCGGAGACGTGATTCTGGGCAAATAACGCTGTGTCAATAGATACTGTAATTTTGCTGGTCTGAGAACAGTTCTTTAAGAAAAATATTATTAAGGTGATGTCCTGTTTTATTAGCTTCCACTTTTCCAAGGATACGATAGCCGCTCGTATAAAAATCGCCAATCAGATCAAGTATTTTGTGATTCACCAGTTCTTTTTTATAGCGGAGACCACGTGGATTCATTATTTCATCACTCCCGATAACCACAGCATTGTCAAGTGACCCACCACGTGCCAAGCCTATCTTGCGAATAGCTTCTATCTCCTCTTGAAGTACAAACGTACGGGAATTTATTATTGCAAAAGCATTTTCAACATCAGTCACTCGTTTTTTCTGTTTTCCTACCGGTGGGCGAAACTCTATTGACATCGTAATTTCCAGTGTATTAAGCGGCTTCACCTTAACCCAGGAATCGTTGTAAAAGACCTCTACCGGGCGTATTACTTTCAAATAAACACCGGACTCGGGGAACTCATATACACCAGCTTTCCACATCCCCTGATAAAATTCCCAAGCAGAACCGTCCAGTATCGGCACTTCAGGGCCGTCAATATACACCAGGCAATTCGTAATACCGGAGAAATAGAGCGCAGCCATCAGGTGCTCAACAGTTGAAACGGAAACACCATCACAACCGATCTGAGTCGAGAGACGCGTATCGCCCACCATATCGTAGCGAGCAGGAATAAGTTGACCCTTGTACACAAACGCGATGCCGAATTCACGACGGGGAAGAAATTCCAGCGTCACTTCCTGCCCACTGTGCAGGCCGATCCCGGAAACTTTGAAAATTCGATTTATGGTTGTTTGTCGCTTTATCATACGCCGACAATCCTGTTTTTGAGTTCTGCGTGTTCTGCTGCAAGAGCATCGTATTTTCGCTCCAGTTCACGAATCTGGTCAAACAAACAGGCAATCGCCTTGGCTTCGGGATCTGGCAGTTGACCGTGCTGCAAATCGGCCCGCCCTACATCCTTCTTTTCCTGTTCCATGACCATTCGACCAGGTATCCCCACTACTGTCGCGTTTTCAGGGACGGCCTTGACCACAACCGAATTTGATCCTATCTTTGCACCCTTTCCAACCGTAAACGGCCCGAGAACCTTTGCGCCTGACCCGATAACGACATTATCCAGCAGTGTCGGGTGCCGTTTTACCTTGTCCCAGGTTACCCCGCCCAGCGTAACGCCATGGTAAAGAGTTACGTTATCACCGATCTCAGCCGTTTCACCAATAACGACCCCCATACCGTGATCAATAAAAAACTTCCTGCCGATCTTGGCGCCGGGATGAATCTCAACTCCGGTCAGAAAACGTCCGATATGAGATGTGAAGCGACCGGCAAAAAAGAACTCGTTAACCCAAAACCAATGGGCTATACGATAGAACCAAAGCGCATGCAGGCCGGGATAGCAAAAAACAATCTCCCAAACATTTCGGGCAGCCGGATCACGTTCAAAAACCGAGTTGATATCTTCACGAATATTTTTAAACATCTGTAGTCAACTCCTTTTAGTAACCAAGATCGTTTTCACAGGTAGCACACTGCCCGTAAAACTGTCAAATTCATTTCATGGTGCCTGAACAACTTCCTACTCGACAAATATACGGTTTATTCATTATAACAGGCACGGTAGATTACTTACATACAAACAGTACTGGAGTTCGCATGGATGCATTGACCCTGTTGGCCCCGGCAAAAATAAACTACCTGCTCGATGTCATTTGCAAGCGACCGGATGGTTATCACGATTTACGCATGATCATGCAACGCGTGAATCTATGCGATGAAATCACAATGACTCTGACAAACACACCTGAAATCAATGTAGTGTGCAACTCAAAGGGAGCCCCCGACGGTCCTGGAAACATTGCCTGGAAAGCAGCTCGGGCACTGCTTGATTACACGGGATCCAGTAACGGCATACGAATTGAGGTTATTAAGAACATTCCGGTTGCCGCCGGACTAGGTGGCGGCAGTAGCGATGCCGCAGCGGTTCTCATGGGAATGAATGAGCTGATGCAATGCGGCCTGACCGATCAAAAACTCATGGAAATTGGCTGTACACTCGGCGCAGACGTTCCATTTTTTATTTTTAAAAAGACTGCGATTGCAGAGGGTATTGGTGAAAGACTTACTTCTCTGTCAAAAACACCAAAGTGTTGGATTTTGTTAATTAATCCTCGCATTCACGTTTCAACCGCCTGGGTCTACAGATCTTTACAGTTGACAAGCAATAAAAACCTGGCTACACTGCCGGAGTTTTTCGAGTCAATTGATCAGGTAGTGTCTATTTTATCCAATGATCTCGAATCAGTAACAATTCCGGCATTTCCGATAATTGCCGATATCAAATCAAAGTTGATAAATTTAGGTGCATCCGGGAGTATGATGTCCGGAAGCGGGCCAACTGTTTTTGGTGTTTTTAATAATTTTTATTGTGCAGAAACTGCGCGGCGTGAAATAACTAAAGATACAAACTGGTTTGCAGCGACAGTAGAAACGCTTTGATTTACTAATTTGCTTTATTGGGGCGTCGCCAAGCGGTAAGGCACCGGATTTTGATTCCGGCATTCCCAGGTTCGATCCCTGGCGCCCCAGCCAAGAAATAAAACAGGCACTTTCCCCTCAGGGTTTGTGCCTGTTTTATTGTTAAAAAAGTTCCACTGCACACTTGTACTGAGATACCTAGTACACCGCAGGGTCTGGCGAATCAATCATCGGATTGAGTCGTACTGCCAAAGAGAAGAGATATGGATAGTCATACTTCAAGTGCTGCATGTACATGACCCATTCTCGGGAAAGATGCCCAAACACTCGTTTGATATCACCATTAATATGATCAATATCACTCTGTGGCATATTTTCAAAGGTATCTCGTGCTGCCAACTCCTCCACAAGATGGAAAACAGCCCAGAGCAAATCGGTAAACTCTTCATGTTCCAAAAGGGTTTGGTTTTCAATTAGGCTAACCAGAAACCCCCTCTTCTCAACAAGAAACATTTTCAAATGAAGCTTTTCGCACCGATTGGACTCAATTTTGATGTCGTTTTTTCGCAAATACTCCAGTGTTGACGAAAACTCCCGTTCGGTCCAAGTCCCGTCAATCAATAAATGGCCTCTCAGCTTTTCACATGAAACGACATACTCTGATAGCTCCTTGAGCAGACGATTACCCACTTCACTGAAAAAGACACCGATCACCATATTAAGCTTACGCATGATAGACTGGCGCTCTCTTTCCTTCAGAACCCGTTCAATCATTAGTGTAACAATAATTACATAAATAGGTAAAAAAGCAAGATTCCCCAGAAACCATATCGTGAGGTCTTTCGCACTGCCGAGTAAGACATAATCCGCTCCGTAGAGAGTCAGAGAGACCAGGAACAGGGAACAGACCATCAGGGTCTTATTTAGAATCAGTTTACGAAGCATACGGAGTGCCTTCCTTTGTAACGCACATACCTAACGTTCGCGCAGTGCATCAACTATTTTGAGTCTGCTTGCCCGGATTGCCGGAATGACGCCGCCTATAAGACCCATTGCGATTGAAAACAGCAACGATTTCCAGGCAATATCAAAAGTCAGGGTAAAAGAGAATGCCAGCTCTGAAAAAGTCTGCCAGTTCATTGTAGATATGGTAATCAACTGCATGAATGACGCACAAAACAGTCCGCAAAAACCGCCAATCAATCCCAAAAACAAAGATTCAAGCAGAAAAGCCGCCAGCACACTTGAACTCTGAAAACCGAGCGCGCGAAGAGTGCCAATTTCCCCTACCCTGTTGGCTACGGCAGCATACATGGTTATCATTGCTCCAATAATTGCGCCGATAGAAAAAATTGCTGTCAGCGACAGACCAAGAATCCGGAGAAATGTCGCCATTGCTTCAGACTGATCACGATAATATTGAGTTTCGCGGCGTACATCAACGGTCAAGCGAGGATCTGCATCTAATTTGACCTTAACCGCAGAAAAACCTGCACTGTCACGCAATCGAAAAGTTAACGAAGAGTAGGCTGGTCGGCGAAACGCCTGCATCAGCTGTGTTGCATCACCCCATATCTCTGAACTGAAACCGGTTGCTCCCGCATCAAAAACACCGACCACTGTCCAGTCACGCATACCGAAGCGGAGGGTTTCACCAATGCCGCCCCCCTTAAATCGAGATGCAATACTACTACCGGACATAATTTCGGCTGACCCGGGACGAGGCATCCGACCTTGCTGCAATACGACTTGACGCCTGAGCAGCAGTGAAGTGTTCTGAATACCTCTGATTACAACATTGGCCGGTTTTTCATTCCCCCTCTTCGGAAGACTGATCAGCACCACCAGCTCCTTGGCCAACAGAGCGTCCCCACTACTGTCAGCAGCAATATCGGGCAGGCTTTCGATAATTGCAGCCTGATATCGTTCGACACCGCTCTGCACTTCCGAGTTAGCAGATTTACGCGTAATTATCACATTATCATCTGAACCCGTTTCAATCAGCGTTTTTTCCAGGCCTGCCGATAACATAAGAATTGAAGCAAAAACAAACACTACCAATGCCATTCCGGAAGCGGTTAAAAACGTTGTCAATCTGCGAGTCGACAGATTGCGGAAACTGTAGGAAACAGGAATTAACACAGATTAAAGCACCGGTAGGGTAATAACAAATCTGCATCCGCCTGCAGAAGGTGACTCAACAGCAATAGTCCCATTGTGAGCCTCAATTATTCGATAGCTGATTGCCAAACCAAGTCCGGTTCCAGCAGGCTTGGTGGTCCAAAATGGCTCGAACAGATGCTGTAAAGCATCAACTGGAATACCGGGACCGGTATCAGTAACGCTGATACTGACAGCAGCGAGCGAAACGAAACTCTCAATCCGGATACTTCCCCCGTCAGGCATTGCCTCTGCTGCATTTTGAAGCAAATTGAGTATAACCTGACGAAACTGATTTGGGTCGACGGAAACGTCTGTACATTCCTGCACCATATTCTGTAGCGCTATGTTTAAAAAATGCGGAGCGTGTCCAATAAAAAGAAATACCTTTTCAAGATATGTGTGTAATTCTACCTTTTCAAAGCGCGGCGTCGCCGGACGTGCGTACATTAAAAACTCTGATATGAGTACATCAAGCCGTTCGGCTTCCCGTGTAATAATGTCAAGAAGACGTGCATCAGTTTCCTTAATATCGGCTACACTCGATATCAACTGAACGGAACCACATAACGCTGCAAGCGGATTTCGAATTTCATGTGCCATACGTGCTGAAAGTTCACCTACTGCAGCAAGTCGGTCCGCCTTTTTCAGTGCTGCTTCCATTCGGCGGATATCCGTAATATCTCTAAAGTTCATGATATAACCGGCACGTATTCCTTTACTGTCATTGAAGGGGGCAACCCGGTACCCCAACGTTAATGCAGTGCCGTCAGATGTTTGAAATTCTAGTTCCCGTTGAGCGGAATGAGTATAAAAACCGGACAACAGAGGGAATACCGTCTCAATCGGCTTATCATAGGCATCAGACTGGCTGAGTCCAACAATGGCCTCAGCGTACGGATTAAAAACCCGGATTCGACCAGATACGGTCGTTGTCAGAATTCCGCTTTCACTATTGGCAACGATGGCAGAATTCAACTGGGTAAGCTCAAAATAATCAATAGATGAGCGATGGAGCGCTTCTTCACTCAATCGAGCGCGATCGGCTAATAATCCGGTAACAAAAGCGGTCAGGCCGAATGCGATCAGGTTGAATGATATTGTGTAGAAAAGCCGCAGGGCGCCAAACTGTCGCGCATCATCCTGGCTTAAACCAATAAATGAAAGGTAACCAAAATATTGAAAATCTAATATTGCGCCGTACAAAATACCACACAGTGACGCAGTATAGAGGGCCTGCTGCCGTCCAAGCAGCATACCGGCTATCATAATTGATAACAGGTAGAGAAACGAATACGGGCTTAGAATGCCCCCGGTAAACAATATAAGGACAGTAACAAACAACACATCCCAAATAACCTGGAGATTTGTAAGTGACTGGGTAAACCTCTGTTTCTTCAAAATGAGCAGCGAAATGACAGAAAATACAAAAGAAAACGCCATCAACTTGATTACACCAAGCTGAAGGCGTTCTTTTGCAGCAAATGAATCCTGATATTCGAGAATAAGTGTTGATACCAGAAAAAGAAATGAAACTAATATTCTGGCGTAGATAAAGAGCCTGAGCCTTCGTTCGGTGCCCATAATCAACCGCCGACAGCTCCCGCAAGCTTAAAGATCGGGAGATACATGGCGACAACCAACCCCCCGACCGTTGTGCCTAAAAATACCATCAATAATGGTTCCATCATTGCGGTCATGGCACCAACAGCGTCATCAACCTCATCATCGTAAAAGTCAGCAATTTTATTCAGCATGGCGTCCATAGCCCCGGTCGCCTCGCCAACGGAAATCATCTGAACGACCATAGGCGGGAAGACGCCGCAGGCAGCCAGCGGCTCCGCCATGGTCTTACCCTCAGATATTGCCTGGCGCACTGAATAGATGGCTTCTTCGACAATTTTATTTCCGGCAGTCTTGGCAACAATTTCAAGCCCATCCATAATCGGAACACCGGAGCTAACCATTGTCCCGAGTGTTCTCGTGAACTTGGCAACAGCAACTTTTCTGATAAGCGGGCCGGCAATCGGGGCTTTTAGCGCCATTCGGTCTATTGTCTTCTGCCCTTTCGGTGTCGCATAATATTTCTTTATGGCCCAGACAACACCATAAAAACCGGCTATAAGAAGCACAAAATATTTAACCAGAAAATTACTGAGAGCAATAACTAATTTTGTAGGACCGGGCAATTCGCCACCGAACTCAATAAACATTTTAGCAAAGGTTGGAATAACAAAAATCAGGATAACACCAACAACCACAACAGCAATAGACATAATTGTAATGGGGTAAACCATGGCGCCTTTGATCTGTTTTTTTAACTTCATCGACTTTTCAATATAGGCGGCTAATCGCGTTAAGATGGTATCGAGAATACCGCCGATTTCACCTGCAGCCACAAGATTCACAAACAACTGATCAAAAGCCTTCGGATGCTTACCCAGAGCATCCGCAAATGTAGAACCGCTTTCGACACTATCCTTAACCTTGTACAATATTTCTTGAAAAGCCTTATTTTCCTGCTGGCTTGCAAGAATATCAAGACACTGCACAAGCGGCAAACCGGAGTCTATCATGGTCGAGAACTGGCGCGTAAAAATAACAAGATCTTTTTCCGGTATCTTTGCACCACCGCCAAATGAAGGCAGTTTCAAACCCATACCCTTGGATTCTGCCTTGATCGTTATATTACTAAAGCCATATTTTTTCAGCTGCGCTTCAACGACATCAACAGTTGCCGCCTCGATGACACCCTTTTGTGTGCCACCAGTTCGTGTGCGAGCTTCCCAGTTAAACTTTGGCATTACCATTCTCCTTCATTAATTCAGTGCATCTGGGGACTGCGCTGTATCCCCCCCGCCGTAGGACTACTGAGCATTTTTTTGAGTTCTTCCGGGTCCTGTGAACGGCCAAGCGCCTCTTCAAGGGAAATCATCCGTTTTTGAAAGAGTGAATAAAGCGCTTGATTCATCGTTTGCATACCGAATTTTTCCTGACCGATCTGCATCTGTGAATATATTTGGTGAACTTTGTCCTCGCGGATCAAGTTCCGGATTGCAGCATTCGGCACCATAATTTCAAGAGCGAGGGCACGCCCTTTTGTACCCATTTTAGGGATTAATGTCTGTGATAGTACGCCTTCCAGCACAAATGAAAGCTGCGCCCTGATCTGTGTCTGCTGATAGGGAGGAAATACGTCGACGATCCTGTTTATAGTTTGAGCACATGAATTCGTATGTAATGTTGCAAGACAGAGATGGCCCGTTTCAGCCAGAGTAAGTGCCGCCTCAATGGTTTCCAGGTCGCGCAACTCACCAACCAGAACAACATCGGGATCCTGTCTCAGGACATATTTGAGAGCATTCTTAAAGCCCTTGGTATCAGCCCCCACTTCACGTTGATTTACGAGGCAGCCTTTATGTGGATGGAGGTATTCAATAGGATCCTCAATAGTGACAATATGCTCGCGCCGATTGATATTGATATAATCGACTATTGACGCAAGAGTTGTAGATTTCCCGCTTCCGGTGGGGCCGGTCACAAGAATAAGACCCCGTGGTCTGGCAGCCAGTTCCGGTACAATAGGAGGTAAGTTCAATTCTTCAAAGGTCATGATTTTGTAGGGGATAACCCTGAAGACACCTGCAACGGCTCCCCGTTGAATAAACATATTTCCCCTGAAACGTGAAAGTCCTTTTACCCCAAATGAGAGATCCAGCTCATTTTCCTCTTCAAACTTATGCTTTTGTGCATCAGTCAGAACACTATAGCAAAGCTGCTTTGTCTCTACTTGATTCATGGGAGGAAAATCCATGGCTATCAAGTGTCCATCAACGCGCATCTGCGGGGGTGAGTTCGTAGTGATATGGAGGTCTGATCCATTAGATTCCACAAGAATTTTTAGCAGCTGGTGAAGATTGAGCATCGAAGTCCCTTGTTAGTCGTCAGAAACCGTTATTCTTAATACTTCCTCGAAGGAGGTGACCCCTTCCTTAAGTTTTGTCAAACCGGACTGACGCATTGTTTTGATGCCGATTCGCATGGATTCACGCTTAATTTCAGCCGTATTGGCACCATTTAGAATCAGTTCCTTGATTTCTTCACGCATCGGCATAACCTGATAAAATCCGACTCTTCCTTTATATCCCGTATTGTTGCACGTCGGACACCCTTTACCACGCATGCAGACAAACGAAGGCGCTTCATCAGGCGACACACCGGCATCAATAAGAGCCTGTACCGGGATATCCTCCGGTTGTTTGCACTCTCCGCAAACGCGACGGGCCAAGCGTTGAGCGGTGATCAGGTTCACTGCTGAAGCGACCAGAAATGGTTCGATGCCCATGTTTAGCAGTCGGTTGATTGTAGCGGGCGCATCATTCGTATGAAGTGTTGAAAGAACCATATGGCCGGTTAAAGCAGCCTTGATAGCAATTTCAGCTGTTTCAAAGTCGCGTATTTCTCCGATCATGATTATGTCAGGATCCTGACGTAAAAAGGAGCGTAACGCCGCCGAAAAATTAAGACCAATATCTTCATGCATCTGGACCTGGTTAATTCCGGCAAAGTTGAATTCGACCGGGTCTTCCGCCGTGGATATATTTTCAGAGACTTTATTCAACTCGGATATGGCCGAGTAGAGGGATACCGTTTTCCCGCTTCCGGTTGGCCCGGTGACCAGTACCATACCGAATGGTTTATGTATTTCGTGCATAAAATGTGCGAGAGCTTCCGGCTCGTAGCCAAGTTTGGTCAAATCCGTCTGGAGGTTACCCTTGTCAAGAAGTCGCATAACGATCTTCTCACCAAAAAGTGTCGGAAGACATGAAACCCGAAAGTCCATATCCTTGCCGCCGCCCAGTTTGATTTTGATACGTCCGTCCTGCGGCAGACGACGCTCGGCAATATCAAGTTCCGCCATAATTTTAATACGTGACGTGATCGCATTCTTCAACTTAAGCGGTGGCTTCATGACTTCGTAAAGAACACCATCAATCCGATAGCGTACTCTAAAAAGTTTTTCATACGGCTCCACGTGAATATCGCTGGCTTTTTTCCGGATTGCATCCTGCAAAATGGCGTTGACCATCTTGACAACCGGAGCATCCTCTGTCATTCGCTCAAGTGAACCGACATCAATCTGTTCTTCATCGCCAACAATTTCCATATCCTCAACATCAAGATCGTTCATGACATCGGCCAGTGATGCTGACTGATCATAATACTTGTCTATCGAGGATTTAATATCTCGTTCTGACGCTACAACCATTTCAATGTTGTAGCCGGTCATAAACTTTATATCTTCTATGGCAAACAGATTGGATGGGTCACTTACCGCAACAATCAGCGTCGCACCGGCTCTGTTAACCGGCAGCAATTGATATTTTTGAACGACTTCCGGCGGAATGATTTTTATGACGGTGGGGTCTATTTCATAATCAGAAAGATTGACACTCGGCACACCATACTGCTTGGACAAAAAAGAGGTAAGCTGCTCCTCGGAAAGGAGTTTCTGACTAATCAGAATAGAACCGAGTCGGAGTTGGTTGCCGGAAAGCTTTTGCTCTTCTAATGCGCTACTTAACTGATCGCGGTTAATCAGATTATTTTTTACCAGGATTTCTCCCAGTCTGTTTGACTGCATGATTTCTCCGTTACCGAGGCTAGGCCGGCATACTAGGGAGAATGCCGGGTATTGTCAAGCTGTAGTTAAGGACGGTAAATAGTGTCCAAAGCCTTCCGCATAACCCCTTCAGGTGATTTTTGACCGGTCCAGATTTGAAAGGCCCGTTCACCTTGCGCGACAAGCATACCCAAACCATTGACTGCTCGTAATCCTGATGAACAAGCCTCTGTCACGAGCGGAGTACCGGAGCGTGAATACACCATATCGTAGACGCCGGCATCTGCCGGTAGGTGTGCAAGTTCAATATACTCAATACGCTCACCATTCATTCCAAGTGAAGTCGTATTAAGCAGCAATGATGTCGAGCCAAGAATTTTTCTACTCAGCTGAGTATCACTGATCACGTTAATACATGTTTCAGGGTAGCGAATGTTCATGTCAACCATTATCGCACGAGCATTTTCAATGGAGCGATTACAGACAACTATTTTTTTTGCTCCGGAGCGGCACAAGGCGGCTATCGCACCACGGGAAGCGCCGCCCGCACCTATAACCAGAATCTGATCCGCACCGGAGGTAAAATTAAGATCAATAGAAAGAGAATCCACCAGGCCGTCACCATCCGTATTGTAGCCAATCAAGGAAGATCCCGTCAACAATACCGTATTGACAGCCCCGGCAGATTCAGCACTTTCATCCAGCCGATCCAGAAACGGGAGTATTGCCGTTTTATGAGGAATTGTGACATTAAAGCCACATACTCCAAGTGCTTTCAACCCGCAGACCGCCTGCTCCAGATTTCCGGGACTGACAGCAAAAGGAACATAGACGAAATCAAGATTACCGGCAACAAACGCTGCATTCTGCATAACCGGCGACAGTGAGTGACTGATCGGATCACCAATGATGCACACAACACGAGTTTTTCCCCGCACGACTGGCATCGACTTAACGCCCCAGACCATAGCGCATCCGGATCTGGTCAGTAGCAACGTGCATTTCAGGTGCAATCACTTCAGCTTTTCTCAACATGATGGCTGCCTCCTTGTGCCGGTTAATCCCTGCGAGAAACTCACCAACTTCTAAGTAGCTGTTTGCATAGATCATAATTGCTTTTCCGGTATCAAGATCGAGAAAAGACTGTTTTTCCATAATTCCTCGATTGTTATAGTTATCCCATACTGAAATGTCAGGAACTCCGGACGGCTCATTCATTTTTCGCACACAATAAACAATTCCGCGTTGAATGGGCTGATAATCTTTAAATTCAACGGAATATCGAGTTGAAAAATCGATATATACCGGACGTATCCCCAAATTTTCTGTTATTGCGATGCGCAGAGCAGATTCAGGACCAAAAGAAGTTACATCAAACTTTTTAAGGTTACTGTTTTTGAATATGCGCGGCATTGAATCAAGATACCAGTCAAAAACGAGATGTGGTGTATGAGGCAGATCGACATCTTCGCGCATTCGCTCGACACCCTGCAGATACCAGAGTGGAAATGCCCCGCTATCTCCCCAGGTGAACATGACAGCATTTTGCGGTAATGATCGCAGAGAATTTGACGCATAGTCAAAGGCGATATAATTATTGTGCTGATCATTTTCAAAATAATTAACAGCACACAGCGCAGAGGGGAGTGTAAAAAACATCACTGCGGCTACTCCGTATACCGGGAGTCCAATCCGTTCAGGCATTCGGGCAGTCCGTATCGCATACTCAAGCAGGCTAAAGAGGCCGATGCCAATCATAACGGCGGTCAACAGATAGAGCGGCGTAAAGAACTCTTCCGTAAGGAAGATCACATCCATAGGTGTATTGAGGTAGCCCGCAATCACAAACAGGAAAACGGCAACGGAGATCAGGTAGGCACTAAAAACCGTTCGATTTCTTTTCCAGAACCATACAAGCCCGAGAACCGTTAATGCTGCGCCGAGCCATGTAAATTCCCGTGGGACATTAAACGCTCTGATCTGCGCCCACACAAGCCCCACCGTACGTACCGGGGATTCCGTGGGATAACCTTTTCTAAGAAAATGCCACAAAAACTGATGTACTGTTTTGGAGTCACCCCAATTGAGCAGCGGATTACTCAACGCCCGAAGCGGAAGATAGAGATGGACAGAGAATCCGAGCAACGCAAACGCAGTCGTGATAATCAGTTCCTTAATCCGCGTTATCATGCGCCAATCCGTCAGAACGATCATCAGAAACCAGGCCGGAAGCAGAAGAACGATGGTCTGATGTACTGCCATGGATAAACCTGCCAAAAACGTACATACATAGATATATGAAGGGCGCTCATTCCCCTCCCGGTATTGTTCCTGCCACTGCAACAACAGATAGAAAATAATTGCAGTAATAAACGCCAACAACGGGTACGGCTTGTCATGATTTGATTGCAGCCATAAACGGGGTGTAACGGCAAAAGAAATGGCCGCAGACAGGCCGGCAAACTTAATCGCTATATTATTAAAACGTTCATCACTCAGCAATGTTTCCTTTTTTAACAACGAAGTTGTCAGGATATAGACGAGAAGGCACGCCAGCGAAGAAGAAACCGCAGTGGCAACATTCACTCGAAATGCAATATTGCCAAACGGCAACCAGGTAAACGGCTTAACAAACATCAAAAAAAGGGGATACCCCGGAGAATGAGCTGACCCAAGTGAAGCGGTCGCAGTCAGGAATTCACCACTGTCAAAAAAAGTTACCGATGGAGCCAGGGTGACCATGTACAGAGTAAATGGGAGTATGAATGAAAGAATCAGGAACGCGTCTAACGTTATTTTAGTACGTTTCAGTAAACTCATCTCGCGTGTTCCGCCCTTTGAAGTTCGTTGAGAGAGATCTTGTTTTTCCAGAGATAATACAGGCCGACAATGATTACCGGAAAAAAACCGGTACCATGCATTATGAGTGCGATACTGACAGATGTCGTTTCCGGGACACCGAATACAGAAAGTCCCTTGTAACAGGCATAATGGTAGGTGCCGATGAAACCGGGAGAGGCGGGCACCATGACCGCAAAAACCAGCAAAACTAAAATGAACATTGAAGCCGTCATCGGCAAATTTACGTTAAATGATCGCAGCGTCATATGTACCGGCAAAAGACAACAAAACCATATTCCGCCTGATGTAGCAACAATGGCGGCAACGTGCCCTCCACGCGAAGAAAGCCTGATTCCCCTGATGAAAGAGCCAAGAAGTGGGATCAGATTATCTGAAACACGCTGGGGAAATGGCTTTAGAATAGAGCCGACAACCGAAAGCGTACGCACGGTCTGCCGTTTCAAAAGATACAGAAAAAACACAACGACACAGTACAGGAGCAGCATAGCCAATCCACCAGCTCGAAGCGCACGCGCGGAATCGTCCATTCCAGCAGGAAATTGAAACGTAAACAATGTAACAAGGAGCAAAAGCAGTACCGTAAATCCGTCAAAAAGGCGATCAATCACCAATGAAGCAAATACGGTCGGAGTTTCAAGATGTTCCCGCTGCGCAAGTGTGAATGCCCGGACAAACTCTCCTAAACGAGCCGGCAGCAGGTTGTTAGCCATATAGCCGATTATTGTGGCCGGATACAGTGAGGAAAGCGGGATAGACTTTTCGGAGATAAGCAGATACCGCCAACGCACTGCACGCAGAAAATAACTTAAGAAGGTAAAGCATATGGCAAAGAAAACATAGCGATAATCGGCAGATCTGAATGCCGAACCGAGTGTTATAAAATCAATTTTCCTGAACAGCAGGATCATAAAAAACAGACTGACAGCGATTCCAAACCAGAATTTAAGGTCAATTTTAGCGCGCACGGGATTCCAATCTACCGCTGCATTTCAGATAGTTCGTGTTCAAATTTTTCAGGATGATACGGGTATTTACCACATCCTGGCTAATAGCTCTCTTCAGTGCAGTCATGTCAGAATATTTCTGCATCGGTCGAAGTCGCTGAACAAAATTAAGCGAAATCTCGTGATTATAAATCCGGTCGGAATAATCAAGTAGGAACACTTCAATCGTCCGCGTATTTCCGCCAAAGGTTGGATTATAGCCGATACTGCAGGCGCCGTTAACTCTGTGACCATCAACATCAGCAATCACGGCATACACGCCGTCTGCAGGAACTAATTCGTTGACAGTCGTTATATTGGCCGTGGGATATCCAAGCATGTGGCCGATTTCACGACCATGAACAACTGTTCCGTAAATCTGATAATAACGTCCGAGAATGTGTGATGCAGCATCCAAATCACCATCAGTAACAGCCGACCTGACGAGACTGCTGCTGAACACAACCGCTTTTTCTCCAATCGGCGGGAGATCTTCAAGAGTAAACCCGTTCAGTGCACCAAGGTTGGTCAATGTTTTGAAATTACCTTCCCGGTTCCTGCCAAATGCGTAATCATGCCCGATAATAATATGCCGCATACCGAGTGGCCGGCAGAGAATATTGCGTACAAAATCAATCGCAGACAGCTGAGAGAGCTCTTTTGAAAAAGGCACAACGATCAGATAGTCCATGCCGAACGCCTCAATCAGTGCCGCTTTTTGTGCAAATGTTGTGATCAACAATGGCGCTGAATCCGGTGTAAGTACCTTTAATGGGTGTGGTTCGAAGGTGACCACAACAGAGGGAAGTCCCCGCTCCATACTTTTCTGCTTCAGGTGAGCAAAAATCTCGGCATGACCGCGATGGACACCATCAAAATTCCCAATCGTGACACAGGATGCATCAAGGATTGTATCGTAGATTTTCATGCCTGTAACTATCTGCATTACCTGTTCCTATCCTATTGTCGCAAGTTCCAGCCTTTTACCCCAACGCCGCAGCAGTTCATCGTGCACAGGAACATGAGTCGGATGAACGAGCTCCGGGTCCATTGCAAGAAGGTCAAGTGCAGCGCGCCGGGCCTTTTCGAGCAGTGCACCGTCCCGCAATATATTAGCAACACGAAAATCAGGCATACCCGCCTGACGGGTACCGAGGAAATCACCCGGCCCCCTAATTTCCAGGTCTGCCTCAGCGATCCGGAAGCCATCGCCGGTTGATTCCATCACCCGTAAACGTTTTTCACCATCTTCAGACAGTTTGCCGGATGTCATCAGGATACAATATGACTTCTCTTTCCCGCGCCCCACCCTGCCCCGCAACTGATGCAGCTGTGAAAGCCCAAAACGTTCTGCATGTTCAATAACCATTACAGTCGCATTGGGAACATCAATACCAACTTCAATAACCGTTGTTGAAACCAGAATATCAAATTTGCAGGATGTAAAAGAAGCCATAACCGCTTCTTTTTCCGCCGGACTTAATCTGCCATGCAGCAAGCCGACGCAAAAATCGGGAAATATGTCAGTTTGCAGATGGTCTGCCATTTGACTGGCAGCCTTCAGGTCCGTTTTTTCAGATTCTTCGACTAGCGGATATACGATATAGACCTGTCGCCCCAGATTAACTTCACCGCGGATTATATCATAGAGTTGCGTGCGACGTGACTCAAAAAAAACCTGAGTCTTAATAGGAATTCTCCCCGGCGGCATTTCATCGATCACTGACAGGTCGAGGTCTCCAAACAGCGTCATGGCAAGAGTACGGGGTATTGGTGTGGCAGTCATGACCAGAATATCAGGATTGATACCTTTCTTTTTCAAAATCCCCCGTTGTAAAACGCCAAAACGATGCTGCTCATCAATTATCCCCAGGCCAAGTCTCGAAAATTCTACTTTTTCCTGAATAACGGCATGAGTGCCGATGACAATCCGGGCGGAACCATCGGCTATTCGCCCAAGTGCCTCTTTTTTGTCCTTCCCCTTAAGGGCGGCGGT
>JAYTVV010000206.1:0-56106 GCA_043743795.1 Geobacteraceae bacterium | reverse complement strand
AGGAATGCTGTTTTTTTGTGATGCAACTCGACGAATTTCGGGTTCTTTGCAATTGCTGCCCAGTCGTACTGTTTTTCTGCCATTAGTTACTCCTTTCATGTTTAAATACCGGAATTTACTGCGTGGGTGGCGACGTTTTCTCCTTTCTGTTTATTTTACGAACCAAGTGGTTACAACTTTTTGTGCAAGAAAACCAACCTGCTGACTGAAAATACAAAATTACTCCTGAAAAATAAAAAAATAGTCATGGGTTTCAGCAAAAAAACAATAAATAAACCATATAACAATGAAAAATTTGGACTTGTTCCGGTCTTGAAAAACGAGTGTATAAAACATGAAATCACAAAATAAACGCAATAAAAATATATTGTTGTGCCGAAAGCACAGGTATTAAACACTTATTTATTTTTGCGAACATACCGTATACACTCCAGTATTGCAATGATAAATATCAAGCCAATAAAAATTAAAAACAAACTACGTTATAATTTATATGAGAAATTTAGTGAATTTTGAATGTTCTTTTTGCTGCTAATTATTTTGAAATTTGAGCGGTGGACGATTTTGTATTTAGATATGAAAATGAAATGGGTAGCCTTGTCAGGGAAAGGGTGTAATGCGGCTAAGCTGAGAATGGCGAGGATGTGGATACTTCTTTATGCTGATTAAATTGAGGGTATAACAAAATAAATGTTGACATAGTTCGCGTAGTGAGTTATAAAGTCATTCTTTTGAGCCGCTAGCTCAGTCGGTAGAGCACCTGACTTTTAATCAGGTGGTCGTTGGTTCGACCCCAACGCGGCTCACCAAACATTACGAGGGGTTACAGTTAATTCTGTAACTCCTCTTTTGTTTTTATGGAAAAGTATGGTAGCTAGTATGGTAGTCTTGATGCTGGCTGGCTATGAAATATAATGAAATTATATGACGATTCAGAGGGTGTTTTGCTCATATTAGCCATGATTTGTTGTACATGGAACAACAAGTTTATTCTGGCACCCACTTTCATAACGATACGAAAACTCCGCAAGAAGCTTTTTAATTTCAGAATTCCATCCTTTACGCACATCCTCTATCGAAAATGCTTCGGCAGAAGCAGGAACACCTTTCTTGAGCATTTCCCCTAGCTTCCAAATCAGTCGCTGGGGACTCTCAAGCTCTGACGTGTTTTCCAATCGCAAGTACACGAGTTGAGCACCTAAACCAAAATCATGGAATTTCTCATAAGATGAATCATTCGGGATTTTGGTCTGTCGTATTGAACATAATTCGATTGCTAAGTTTCCTTGTGTCAATTGGAATCGCTGCTGCAATTCCTCCATATTCCATTTCATAGTTGTCTCCTCTTCGTTATTGAGCAATAAGCTCGATATGTCTGTAAGCAAAACAAGAAGCCCATCGAATTAACGATGGGCTTCATTTCTTCAATATTCATCTGGAAACAACACCGTAGTGTAAGAACGATCCCGTTCAGTAATGATCCATATATCAGGCAAAACATCACTCTTGAAAGCCGAGAAGAGCCTGTCACCATGTTGAAGCGCCTCTTCATTCCTTACCCGGTCATCATCCCAGACATCCCCCCAATCTCCAGCGAGATGACGCCTGATAGACAGATGAACAAACTTGGCAAACGCATCATTTCTGGATATCAAATGTTCAACGCCGCATGTAACAACAAATTTTCCTGGATTGAATTTCATATCGTATTCCTCTTTAAGTTGTTGGTGGAATTAGTTACCAGCAGACCTTCCATAATTCCGAACATTGCTGCTGGCAGTTCTTCTATTGCATTGATAATCTTGTGGTTGGTCCAGTAGTGCTGAACGCGGTTATCCATAATGCCGATAGCTGCCATCTCGATGCCGTCCTTCATAGCCCTCTTTGTCGCTGCACTCGTATCAGCTCCCTTGTCAGGGCAACCATCTGTCAGAATCAGCATGATTTTTCGTGGTTCAGGTCGCTGTAGCAGCATCACCCGAGCCGCCCAGATTGCGCTGTGAGTGGGTGTCCCGTCGTAGGGAAAGTGATTGAAGTTTCCGGATTGAGGTTTTCTATCAAATTCTACGAGGACGTTTACATCTGGCTGGTGCTTTTTGCCGCTAAACTCCATTGAACAGACAGCAACACCATGTATTCCGAAGAGCGTCGTATGAAGGGCAAACGCAGCAGCATTGGAAACGACATACTTGTCGTGCATACTGCCTGACAAATCCAGTAACACCATGACAGCGGTATTAACTCCAACCTTATCAATCTTCTTGCTGAATATCCTCGGGTCGCCGATTGCAATTCGTGACAGTCTTGATGAAACAAGCTTTTTCCCCGATAAACCGTAAGACAATGGTTTCCGCTTTACCGCTTGCAGCATGCCCAACAACTTAGCCCGCATTCTGGAAGAAGCTGAAAGTGCCCCTACCTCATCCAATTTCACATTCGATGCTCCCATGCTTCCAATAATAGGCAACATTGGAATGTTCAGCTTGTCACCAGATGTATAACTGTCGGCCATTGTTTTCAACTCTGATTGAATAAGGGCAGATAAATCGCCATAACCGGTCTTGGTATTGAGCATCTCTTCAATTTCCTCAGGTGTAGGCCGCTTGCTCCCTCCTGAACCAGCTCCATTGCCACCAGAACCTGTTGCCTGATTATTGCCCTGCTCATCAGCCTCGTCGCCTTGACCTGGTTGTCCGCTATCACCTGAAGGAGAACCAAATTCAGGAACACCTTTGCTGCCCTTATTACCTTTTTTCTTGTTCTGACCTTGAGGTGCAGATGCTGGTGGTTTCACTTGCTGCTGAAGAATAAGAAGTTCAACAAGCTTCTGAGCCATTACCAAAGTATCTTTCGTGCTTTTCAGCTTCGGGATGCCTTTGATAATGTTCTCCACTTCATCGATGAAGTCCTGACCGAACGCATCATCCATCATTTCATCACAGAGCGTTTCCATCGGTAGAATTGCAGAATGCTTCAGAACCCTGCCGAAACCATAGGCCATGACCTTGCCGACCAGGGCTTGAGCAAGATTGTCCGGTCTTAGACTGCCCTTATTCACATAATGAGTTGTAACCGCTTCCAGATTAAAGCAGGTGCCTGGCCTTGATTTGATAGTCGCCATATCAACCCGAGTGTCTTCAATAACATTCATCATGTCGCCGAGCAGTCCATCCGGCCTGCCTCCAATGGTAAAGTTCTTGTGACCGACCTCGTGAAACACGAGGCCAGTCATAAGCATTCTTCCCAAAGGAGTTGACGGCATACGGGCAATGTTGATGTGTGAACCATCCGTATTGCAGAAAGAATCATTGCCACTAACGGTAATAGTTATCTTTGCGTCACGGCCAAGTGTCATGGCCAGTCCCGCAAGTTCCTTATCGCGTATCATGCAGTCAACCTCACTTTCCTAGAAGTCCCACGAAATAGGAGCAACTTTTCCGGTAGAATCAGCAGTTGTAGTGACATCTTCTTCAACTGCTTCTTCGTCTTCATCTCCTTCAATGCTGTGCACCGTCACATTGCCCATATTTGCCAGCTGCCTGCCGACCAGCCCCGCAACCATATTCAGGTCAGTCCCCTTGATGATGCCCTTCTTCGGTAACTTATCCATGGTGTCATCAATGAGTTGAATGGTTTCAGCAATTGAAGGGTGCAGGAACGCCAGACCTTCGAGTTTTGCGCGAATGGCCTTAATTGGACGAAGGGTCTTCCAACTGATGCCCTGCTTGCCGACAAACGAGTTGTCAAAGGCCGCGCGGGTTGTCACGCGTATTTCATGACACAGCTGTCCATACAAATTACTTGAAACTTCATCATGACTTTCCTCACCCATGCCAGCAGAAGCATTCACATCAAAGGCGGCATAGTTGAATGAGATTGCCTTCCTGATAAGGTTATCAGGGTGCAGTACGTCGATAAGCGGTTTCCATGCAGGCAGCTTCGAGGTGATCCATGATTCAACCTCTTCCCCGGAAGCTGACAGGAGTCTTTCTTTCTCTGTGTTGAATGCCTCCTTCAACAGCATCAGTTCATTGCACACCTCGTCAGCTCTCTCCCGAGGAATCGCGTACACTTCACCGCCAATACGAATGCCATTATTGCGACACACTTCAATTGCAGTGCGTTTCGATACAGAGAAGAGTTTCAGCAACTTGCGGGAAATGATGCGTTTGCTCCCCAATGATGCGACTGTATCGGCAGGCAGCATTTTGACCCTGATTCCAATGGCGGTGAGATCCTTGTCCTTCAGAGTCTTGCGACCATTCCAGGTTGAAATGTTCAGAGAAACGATGGTCATCTGTTCGAGTATGTTTTGTGCATTCATGTGTTATCTCCATTTCTGTGTTTGAATGTAATTGGTTAAAAGTCCCATTTGATTGATGAATCAGGCAATTCTTCGTCCCAGACCACTATCGGTACAGTGACCGGCGCAACTTTCGCCGGTTTCGACACGGTTCTGTTGTTCTGTGTACGCTGGCTTTGCCATCCTTGTTGTGGATGGTATTCGTCTACCTGTACATATTTGTCCTTACCATTCAGCTTCTGCGTGATGATTCTGCGCAACGCCACAATGTCGCCCGACTTGGCACCATGCTGGTTGATGCTGCCGGTCTTACCCCAGAACGTGTGAATCTCCCCCTGTGAGGTAATCGATCCGACCCAGTCCTTACCGCCTGACGATGAAGGCGCTCTGAGATGAATGGCAAACAGAGTCTGCGGTTTCAGGTTCGCTATCATTCGACAACTCCTTCGATATGTGGAGCCGGTACACCGAAGTTGGTTTGAATCAGTGTGTGCAACATGGCTCTGACATGCGGGTCAACACCGTTGCCGAATGCCTTGTCGAAGGAGTGATACAGAGGCGCAACGTCTTTCCGGTGCCATGACTGAATCAACTTTCTGCCCCACCGCAACAGGTCGCGTATTGATATGGGGCCGGGACAGTTACCATCAGAATATGCTCTCCTGATATCGACAGCCGTCTTTACCATCGCCTTCATGATGTTGAGTTGCAGTTTTCCGGAGAACATGTTCTCAAGGATCTTTTCTTCGATATCGTGCGATGGATATGTCATTTCCCACTTCTCGAACCTATTCAACGATGCCATGTTGAAAATATTGGTTGCGGTATAGACGTCACCACCATGCCCGTCACCTCTGGTATTTGCGGTTGCAGCCATATAGATGCGCGAGGCCGGTTTAATAACAGTGCCATCGTCAAGAGTAACAACCGCCCGTTCGAGCAAACGGTGACACGCCATGAGAACTTCTGGGTTGTAACCGTCGATTTCATCGAAGATGATGGCGTACCCCTTCTCATAGGCACGTAGCAGATTGCCCGGTACGAAAACCGTATCTCCATTGCGAAGTTGAATTCTTCCCAGAATGTCATCAGGCTCCGTTGACGATTTTGCCGACACGATGACGGTTGGAATGTTCAGAGCACCAAAGACGTTCTTCAAGGCATCGGTTTTACCGCACCCCGTCGGCCCCGCTATCCAGAGCGGGTCAGGATTCGGTTCTGTCAGCCATTCAATAAAGTCCTTTGCCAGTTTCGCGTCCCAGACATAGCCGTTAGTGATTTTTGGCACCAGAGGATGACCTGGCGTAAACCCTTCAATAGCCAGATTCGACGCAAATCCGAATACCTCCTGAACCGTGTAAAGTGCCGGGCAAATTGTTAATTCCGTGTTTTCTTCATGTGCTGAAATCATGCGTTCCCCCTATTTCAATATGACAACAATCATTCCCAGACTAATCAGAGTGATAATCGCCGGTAGCAGCCAGCGTGAATATGTGTGCCTGAAACGGTTTTTCCTGATTCGAGTACATTTCCTCTGCACTTTGAAATCAACTCCTACGCAGCCATAACTAGATTTCGACATGTGACCTCCAATAAAAAAGCCCTTGGACTGAGTCACAAGGGCGCTTTTATGTAGTGTGTGAGTAGTGAGATTATGGTGTTGCTGATTTATTCGACCGGCATTCCAGTTTTGTGTATCCAGAACGTTCCTTCAAAACATCGGGATATACGCTTGGAAACTGTTTCCGTAACACCTCACCATCAACAATCAGTGACGGCTCCACAAACGATGCTATCAGGTCAACAGCATTGGTTCTCCCTCTGAACGCAGGCCCGGTAAAGTCCAGCAACTCCTGACGAATGTTTTTCATCTCCCTGTCCAATTCGCGTTTCGCTTTGTTCAATTCAATGAAATTTATAGTCATCGTTTCGATTTCCGGTGGCAAGTCCACTTCCGGTAACGCCATAGCCGGACAGTCGGAACGATACGAACAGTAGGAACACATCAGGGAAACAGAAGGAACCGGTTCCTCTTTTTCGTCCAAGCAATCCATCATGTGCAGCGCACGTGTGAACAGATAGTTACTGAGAGAGTCATTGTATTCAAAGTCAGTGAACTGATGCACTTCTCCTGCATTCAGGTCGATTGCCAGTATTGACCCCGACAACTTTCCTTTTGGGTACTGAATGCGCAACAGTCCAAGCTGAAAGGAAAGCTGGTCGATCCACTGCGAGTACGGTTCCTCCGGTATGCCATTTACCGATTTGACCTCGACGATGTGAAGATTCGGTTTGCCGTCAAGGTCGGTATGAAACAGAAAGTCAATGTGCGCCTTCAGAGGGTACACCGGATGTTTGACTTCAACCTGCGTGTCATAGTTGTTTTTGAGACCCGCAGCATCGAAAATGTTTTCAATCAAAGTTTCGGCAATATGGCCGCGACTGAATCTGAGCATGGTTGCGAGGTCAGGACTCTTTGGTTGTTTCTTCGACAGGTAGACTTTCCGAATGCAGGAGCCGACATCACTGGAGCCGATATACGTTCTCCTGTTTCCCAGTCCTGCGCTTTTGGTACGGTTCATCGTTGTTACTGCTGATTCAAAGATTGTGGTCAGATTCATGATGTTCCCCTTTCGTTAGATAAACTGCTCATTTCTGAATTTGTACACCCAGCGTTTCTGGTCGGTTGACCACCTGAAGCCCGATGCTTTCAAGAGGTCTTTCTCGTTGAATGAACTGGCGGAGATAATTCCCTCTTCACCTTCAATGATGACGTCATAAGAAATATGCTTACCTTCCAGCAGGTCGATAATTTGAAGAGCCACGTCATCAGTTATCTGCCCATTGCCTGGAATTGGCGGTTCAGGCCATCCATCGTCATCAAATGCTTCCGGTTCTGGTGTCGGTGGTGGCGCAACTGGTTGCCGTTTCGATTGCTTCACCGGTGTCGCTTCTGGTAGCGGCGGTTTAACAACCGAGAGATGTGACTTGTCAGGTTCGATCCTGGTACAGTCAGCCTCTATTGGCTGAGTGACGATATCGCCATTTGATAATTCCATACCGGCTCCTACCTCTTCAGGGCAGTAGACACCATGAATGTTGAACGCCTTACGCAGTGCCTGTGACTCAGCAACTTTCTTCAGCATGGTTTCCGGTTTCTCAGCCCAAAACTTTGTGGGCGTCCCTTCAGTGCTTTTCTGGCAATACTCGTTATATGCAACCTGAACAGTGAACGGTTTCGGACTGTCCTTACGCCAGACGCTGCATTCAGCCACCAGTTGGTACTTCATTTTCCATTGACCATCTTCCAACAGTGGAACTTCTCGAATACCGGCTGACGTTTCAATTCCGGCAAACTGGTTGGTACGATGTGCGATAGAGAGAAAACCATCCCGACCGACCATCGGCTCCACTTTTGAAACCCAGATGTCACCGATTTTCTGGCGACGCTTCACAAAGAATATCTCCTTGGTAATCGGGTTCAGGCACAGTTCTCGCGCAACTGAAAAGCAGTACGCCTGTTCCGCTTTGCTGGCTCCAGATGGGAAAAACTGACTTTCGATAACTGCCAGCTGCTCCTTGTCAAAATCTATTCGTGCTAATGCAGTGCTCATGTGTGATTCTCCTTTCATTTTGATGTGTGGTTACTTCAACGATTCAACTCTGCTGGCGTCAGGTTTTTGAAAATCACCTCCTTAAAAGAAAAAGGCCCAAATCAATGAAGTTTTGGGCCAATCGGTTACTATTCAGTTTTGCTTGGTTATGCTGCTACGTCATGGAATCACATCTTGAGAACCCACGGTTGTACCGCCATGAGAAACGCTCGTACTTTTTTGATATCGAACTGATGGTCATTGCGTGACCTTAGTTTTGTTTCTGCGTCGATCCAAATGTGCCGATTTCCAACAACAGTTGCGATTCGTTCAATATGCGCAGCCACATTCCGTGGCGATAGTCCGCCTGCATAACCGCATTCAACTCCGTCTAAAGGTTTCGGCCATTGTTTCGGCAATCTTCCAGTGCCATGTGACACATCAAAGAGAACAGATACATTATGGTTGCCGAGGCCGACCAAGTTTGGAGCCAAGTCGATATTGACGTCATCATGCTGAAAAATCACCGATTGCCCGTAACTGTCCAATTCTTTTAGCAACAGGGACAGTTTGCGGTAATCAACGGTATGCAACTCTCCATGCGTGTTGATTTGCCACCGTTTGAACATTTCGGGCGACATGAAATCTTTATGGATGTTGCAGAAATAAGACTTCGGCCATTGCCCCATAAGAATATCGTTGACCCAACTTCCGCAGATATGCCCTGAAAATTGCATTTCATTTCCTGCACATAACTCGATGAGGTTGGCCAACCATTCAGGCGATGGAAACCGTGTGCTGCCCAAATACTCATGAGATATCAGTATACCAAATTCAACAAATGGAAACTCTGCTGACAGTTCGGCAAGGTTATGTGGCTTTATGCTGTCGTCAGCACCGGTGACAGTAACTTTTGATATGAATCTCTCCATCAACACCTCATTTCACCAAAGTAATAAATGTCCTCTATCGACAATATGCACGAAAAAACCCCAGGAAGCGTAATCTTGCGCAATCTGGGGCTTATAAGAAGGTTAATACAACGTACAAAGTGATTTAGTACAACTCCTCATGGCTTCATTTCATGTGCAAGAGTTGTCGTGATTTGCTTTTCATCGAAAATCTGGTTGATGTGACATGCAGTTCATTCGTTTCATTTTGTCTCGGTTTATACTGTTTGCCTGATTTATTATAACAAATTAACCTGCATTCCGTCAAATTGTTGAGCCGGTTTTTACAAAATAATCGCTAACATGCTGAAAATTTGGCTTATTTATCGAGTATTCTAGTTTTTTTTGTTTTTGATTCTGAATTATTTCATCTAAGTTGAAAATCACTCCATTATCTTAAAATAGCAACTGATTAACAAATAATGTCAAAGTGGCTCTGGCGAGAGTATTGAACAAACAATTCAGCATTTTCTGACAATATAAGATGAATTAAGGCCATATATAATACTCGCTGCCTTGACGTTGAGGGCGTTTTGCGTTATCGTAACCCCGCTTATTTTCTAATGTTTTTTTGTTATGTGATTTCCTATTTGATTTGCAGTCGTACAGGAAGGTAGATGAAGAAGTCACTAACTGAGCGTGACATCTGCACAAAGTTCATTACCCCTGCCATAGTCAAGGCTGGATGGGACTTGCATCGCCAAGTTCGGGAAGAAGTCTCCTTCACTGCTGGAAAAATCATTGTCCGTGGCAAACTCCACACCAGAGGCAAGTCGAAACGTGCCGACTACATTCTCTACTACAAGCCCAACCTCCCCATTGCCGTAATTGAAGCGAAAGACAACACTCATACAGTAAGCGACGGAATGCAGCAGGGACTTGGCTATGCTGAAATCCTCGAAATTCCCTTTGTATTCAGCTCCAACGGTAATGGTTTCATGGAGCATGACCGGACTGTTACCAATGGCATTATTGAGAAAGAACTGACGCTTGACCAGTTCCCTTCACCGGAAGCCTTGTGGCAACGTTATCTGACTTGGAAGGGTATTTCTGTTGAACAGGAACAGCTTGTTACTCAGGACTATTACGTTGAACCTGGCTGGAAGTCTCCCCGCTACTACCAGTTAAACGCCATCAACAAGACTATCGAGGCTATTGCCCGTGACCAGAAACGCATTCTGCTGGTCATGGCAACCGGAACCGGTAAAACCTACACGGCGTTTCAGATAATCTGGCGTCTCTGGAAATCCCGTCAGAAGAAACGCATTCTCTATCTTGCCGACCGTAACATCCTTATCGACCAGACTATGGCAAATGACTTCAAGCCGTTCGGTTCGGTCATGACAAAGATAAAGAACCGGACGGTTGATAAATCGTATGAAATCTATCTGGCTCTGTATCAGGGTATTTCCGGCAATGAAGAGTTCAAGAATATTTACCGGGAGTTTTCCCCCGAGTTCTTCGACCTGATTGTGATTGATGAATGTCATCGTGGCAGTGCTGCTGAGGATTCCGCTTGGCGGGATATTCTTGATTACTTTTCCAATGCCACTCAAATCGGGCTTACCGCAACTCCCAAAGAGACCAAGTTCATTTCCAACATCAATTACTTCCACGATCCAATCTATACCTACTCCCTCAAGCAAGGGATAGAAGACGGCTTTCTTGCGCCATACAAGGTTGTTCGCATTGATATTGATAAAGATGCCGGTTGGCGTCCTGTCAGCGGCAAACTTGATAAACACGGCAATGAAGTCCCCGACCGTATCTACAACATCAAAGACTATGACCGGGAAATGGTGCTGGAAAAACGAACCGAGATTGTTGCGAAAAAAGTCACCGAGTTCCTGAAAAAGACCAATCGCTTTGACAAGACCATTATTTTTTGTGAGGACATAGAACACGCCGAGCGGATGCGCGTTGCGCTGGTCAATGAAAATGCCGATATGGTCGCCAAGAGCAGCAAGTACATCATGCGGATTACCGGTGATAATGACGAAGGAAAGCAGGAACTGGACAACTTCATTCATCCTGAAAGCACGTATCCTGTTATCGCTGTCACCTCTAAGCTTATGACTACCGGTGTTGACGCTCAAACGTGCAAGCTCATCGTGCTGGATAAATCAATCAGCTCCATGATTGAGTTCAAGCAGATAATCGGGCGTGGCACCCGAATCAACGAAGATTTCAACAAATATTGGTTCACTATCATGGATTTCAGGAAAGCAACTGAGCTGTTTGCTGACAAGGATTTTGATGGGGAACCGGTGCAGATTTATTTGCCGGAGTCTGGTGATGACATTGTGCCACCTGATGAACCGGGTGATGATGACGGTACTGTCATAGTTGACCCGACGGAACCACCGGACGGCGGCGATGATGGCGGAACAATCATTGTTGACCCACCGCAACCACGGCAGAAATACTATGTGAATGATGTTCCTGTCTATGTGGTTAATGAGCGTGTTCAGTATTACGGGCCAGATGGCAAGCTCATTACAGAATCACTGAAGGACTATACAAAAAAAAGTATTCTCAAAGAATTTGCCTCCCTTGATGCTTTTCTCCGTACTTGGAAACAGGCCGAAAAGAAGCAGGCCATCATCGACGAAATGCAGGATATGGGTATTTTCTTTGATGCACTGGCAGATGAAATCGGCAAAGACCTTGATCCCTTTGACCTTGTTTGTCATATCGCATTTGGCCAGAAACCTCTGACACGGCAAGAGCGTGCAAACGACGTACGCAAGCGTAACTATTTCAGCAAGTACGGTGATAATGCCCGTGCGGTTCTGGAAGCCTTGCTTGATAAGTATGCCGATGAGGGCATTCAGAATGTAGAGCGAATGGATGTATTGAAAGTGACGCCCTTCGACCGGTTCGGATCTCCAGTGGAGATAGTCAAAAGTTTTGGTGGGAAAAAACAATACTCAGAAGCCGTAATGGAATTAGAAAAAGCATTATACAAATGAATCACAAAGGGGTTTTTAAATGATTACCTCTACACAAGGTAAAATCCACTGGAACTATTTTCTGGCTCTTGAGAAAGATTTAGAGGTTATCTCGCGTTACATAGAATTTTCAGACCCAAACTTTTCTGTATATTCTATTGAATTAGCACGGCTTCTTTTTGCCGCCGCTTCAGAAGTTGATGTTATAGCAAAATGTTTATGTAATTTTGTAGCTCCGAATGAAACCTGCAGAAATATAAACGATTACAAAAGAGTATTGGCAGCAAGATTTACTGATATATCACAGGAACAAGTTTTTATTCCTCGATACGGCCTGTCTTTTGTTCCATGGCTCAATTGGTCTGGTACAGACAATCCATTTTGGTGGCGCAGCTACAATAATGTGAAACATAAGCGTGACCAATATTTTCATGAGGCCACACTACAACACTCACTCAATGCGCTCGGGGCACTTCTTATTTTGACAATCCTATTTTATAGCTATGAACTTGCTAACGATATTCAGAATCCTCTTGAACTGAAAGAAACAACTCGTCATCTTCAGCCGGAATCAAGTCTTATGAGGCTTAAGGAAGAGTACTATTATTCTCACCTGATAGTTTGACAGTATAAATTGTCATGTGCGAATGAAAATATGAAGGAGTCTCATGTCAATCTCCACAACAATAAAATCAATTCAAGACATCATGCGCCAAGATACCGGTGTTGATGGCGATGCCCAGCGTATCTCCCAGCTCGTCTGGATGCTCTTTCTGAAGATATTCGATGACAAGGAACAGGAGTATGAACTTCTTGACGACGACTACACTTCTCCTGTACCCGAACGGTTGCGTTGGCGTTCATGGGCAGCAGACCCGGAAGGGATGACCGGGGATGAGCTGCTTGAGTTCATCAATAATGATTTGTTTAAGACCCTGAAAGACCTATCCTTTAATCCTGACGACGACCCACGGGGTTTTATAGTCAAAGAAGTCTTTGAAGATGCCTACAACTACATGAAATCCGGTACGCTCATCCGTCAGGTGCTCAATAAGATAAACGGTGTTGATTTCAATGTTGCTTCAGAGCGTCACCTGTTCGGTGATATTTACGAGCAGATTCTAAAAGACCTGCAAAGTGCCGGTAATGCCGGTGAGTATTATACCCCTCGTGCTGTAACTCAATTCATGGTGGATATGGTCAACCCGCAATTAGGAGAGAAGATACTTGACCCTGCCTGTGGAACCGGTGGTTTTCTGGTCTGCTCAATCGAACATATCCGCAAGAACCAGGTCAAAAATGTTGAGGATAATGCGACCCTACAAGGGACTATATTCGGCGTTGAAAAGAAACCAATGCCGCATCTGCTCTGCGTCACCAATATGCTGTTACATGGTATTGAAGTTCCTTCCACAATTCGGCGTGATAACACACTGGCTCGCCCTCTGCACAATTACACTCCCAAAGACCGGGTTGATGTCATAATCACCAATCCTCCTTTTGGCGGTGTCGAGGAAGATGGGATTCAAGCCAATTTCCCCGCATCGTTTCGCACGAAAGAGACGGCAGACCTGTTTCTGATACTCATTATGACCTTACTGAAGCCGAATGGCAGAGGAGCAATCGTTCTGCCTGATGGCACACTGTTCGGTGAAGGTGTCAAAACCCGCATTAAGGAAAAGCTACTAGAAGAATGCAACCTGCATACTATCGTGCGGCTCCCCAACGGCGTATTCAGCCCTTACACCGGTATTAAGACCAACTTGTTGTTCTTCGCCAAAGGGGAGCCGACCAAGGATGTCTGGTACTACGAGCATCCTTATCCAGCCGGATACAAGTCGTATTCAAAAACAAAACCGATTCGCATTGAGGAATTTGCGTCTGAAAAGGCGTGGTGGGAAAATCGGGAAGAGAGCGAGTTTGCCTGGCGGGTATCGGTTAATGACATCAAGGCCAATAACTTCAACTTGGACATCAAAAATCCAAATAAGATTGATGAAGAGCATGGCGACCCGTTGGAATTGCTTGCCAAGTATAAGGAACTGCTTGCTGAAGTTGCTGAAACACGGGATAGCTTGAAGCAGGAGTTGATGGCAGCATTTGACCGGAGTGCTGAATGACTCCAGAATTATTCTTTGAAAATTTTGCTCATCTGTCAGATGCACCGAATGGAGTTAAAAAGCTGCGGGAGCTGATTCTGCAACTGGCAGTGCGTGGAAAGCTTGTGCCTCAAAACTCTAATGATGCACCAGCAGCTAAGCTGTTGGAGCAGATTCAGGCAGATAAGGCTCGCATAACGAAGGAAAAGAATATTAAGAAATCAGATTCACTTCGGCTGGTTAGTGAAGATGAAATCCCACATGAGCTGCCGAATGGGTGGCAATGGGTAAGACTTGGCGCATGCGTTGAATATGATGCTGCCATAAAAGTTGATCCAAAGGACATATCAGACGATGATTGGTTATTAGACCTTGAAGATATTGAAAAAGACACTTCCAACATTCTACAGCGTAGAACTTTCAAGGAAAAACAATCTCAAAGCAACAAAGCACGCTTCTTGGTAAATGATATTTTGTATGGCAAATTACGACCATACCTCAATAAAGTTGTTGTTGCTGATTCAAATGGTTATTGCACTACAGAAATTATTTCGCTGAGGTGTTATTGCAATATTTCCCCGCATTACATCAGATTATATTTGAAAAATCCTGATTTTCTTTCTTACGTCAATTCTAAAACATATGGGGTAAAAATGCCCCGTTTAGGCACCGAAGATGGCAAGAATGCTTTAGTCTCCCTTCCTCCCCCTGACGAACAGCACCGCATCGTTGCCAAGGTTGACCAACTCATGTTGCTTTGTGATGAACTGGAAAACCGGCAACAGAAGAAACAAACTAAGCTGACCCGCCTGAACAACGCTACACTTGACCAACTCACCAGTGCCCGTAAGGCAGATGATTTTACCACCGCTTGTCAATTTGTCCGTGACAACTTCGACCTGCTCTACACCACACCGGAAACCATTGCCAAGCTCCGCCAGAGCATCCTACAACTGGCTGTGCAAGGGAAACTGGTTCCGCAAGACCCGAATAATGAACCGGCGTCCGTTTTGCTGGAAAGAATCAAAGTTGAAAAAGAGCGTCTGGTGAAAGAGAAGAAGATTCGGAAGAGTGAACCGTTGCCGCCAGTTTCAGCGGATGAAGTACCCTATGAACTGCCAGAGGGTTGGGAAATTCAAAGATTTGTTGAACTTGCTGATATTGTGGGTGGAGTCACCAAAGGACGTAATCTAGTTGGAAGGAATACGGCTTCATTTCCGTATTTGAGAGTTGCAAATGTCCAGAGGGGATACCTTGGCCTTGATGTCATGAAAGAAATTGAAATTCCTGTTGATGAGCTGGAGAAATATAAGTTAAATATTGGCGACTTACTGATTACTGAAGGTGGTGATTGGGATAAAGTGGGTAGAACCGCCATCTGGAATTGTCAGATTGATGTCTGCATTCATCAAAATCATGTGTTTCGAGCAAGGCTCTTTGATGTCCTTATGAACCGTTTCTGGGTGATGCAATTTTTCAACTCTTCACTAGGTCGCCGCTATTTTGAAAAGGCCTCAAAGCAGACAACCAATCTTGCATCAATAAATATGACTCAGTTACGGAATTGTCCAGTTCCAATACCTCCACTAGAAGAACAGCACCGTATAGTTGCCAAAGTTGACCAACTGATGACCCTCTGCGACAACCTAGAAGCCCGTCTGACTAAAGCACAGGGCAAAGCAGATAAACTTACAGCGTCAACAGTACAATGTTTGTTGGCAGCGTAAAGTGATTATTGGAACTGGTAATATAAACAGATATGCCACTGACTTACTCGATTGATGAGAAGCTCTCATAAGGTGGATTATGAATCTGGAAGTAAAAATAAACCCTGACAGTGAGGGGTACACCGGCAGAGAATGTCCTGCTTGTGAGAAGTATTTCAAGATAAAGTTCGGAACTGGCCTTCCTGGGTCTGTTCCATGCCATTGTCCATATTGTAATGAAATAGCATCTCATGACCAGTTTTGGACAAAACAGCAAATTGAATTTGCAAAATCAGTGGCCTTAAACCAAATATCCTCTCAGCTAATTGGTCAGATGAAAAAAATGGAACGGAAACCTGATCGAAACGCTTTTATTTCTATCGGTATTTCTGTTAAGGGAAGCCCTACACCGATTATCAATTATCTTGAGACTGAGCTTGAAGAAAAGGTTACATGCGAAAGCTGCACAATGGAATATGCGATTTATGGCATTTTCGGATATTGTCCTGATTGCGGAGTACATAACTCTAAGCAAATGGCATTTGCCAATTTTGACCTCATTCTGAAAATGTTAGACCTTGCTTCAACAAATTCTGACACAGAGATTGCCAACAAACTTATTCAGAATGCACTTGAGGATGCCATTTCTGCATTTGATGGCTTTGGGAGAGAGCACTGCTCCGAAGTGTCCAAAATCTCGTTTCAAAACATCATAAAGGCTCGGGAACGTGTTCAGAATGAGAGGAACTTTGACATTTCTGCTGGGATTACCACAGATGAATGGTCTTTTGTTTCAGCCCAATTCCAGAAACGTCATTTATTGGCACACAAAATGGGGATTGTTGATGAAGAGTACTGTCGAAATACCGGAACAAGCTCTCATCAAGTTGGCAGAAAGGTGACAATCACCTCAGATGATGTAAAGCAACTCATTGGACATCTGACGAAAATTGGAGAGAATATCTACAGGGGAATTGCGAGAGTTTAGCATCCAGTCAAGTACTTTACTAAAAATTGGTGGTGTTGTATGCAACGGAGCAAGCTCAATGACAAAGGCAGATATAGTAGAACAAATTCAAGCCAGAATTGTCCGTTATGGAGGAAAAAGTGCCATTCAAAGTGCCTGCTGATGGGCTAACATATATCTCAAAAATCATAGAGCGATGCGAAAATTTGATAAGCTATGGAGTTTGGGAAGGCATCCCACGGACAAAGTTATTTAATTGGCTAGCTAATTTTGATACCGACGAAGAACGATACTTCGCTGCCTGTCTGTTAGATATTTTAATCTATCGTTCTGAACCGCAGACATTGGCAATGATAGGACAACTGTTTACCCGCACAATCCCCGATTTGAGTATCAAATATCCGATGCCTATTGTATCACCCATTATTGATTGGATAACGCATCTGAACAGAGCCACTTTGACAACAGACCCAGGAGTGAGATTCGTTGCAGTTGTTCAGCATGGTGACCACCCAGGTAAAAGCGGCGATATCATCGCAAGAGACTTCAAAAGGAAATTCAGTATAAATCAAAATCTCCTGATAGATGCCTCAAAAGTATTGGAGTGGCATGGCAAAGGAGTTAATTGCTTTATTTTTATAGATGATTTTCTTGGAACAGGTCACCAGTTCAATGAAGTTATCACCAAAGAAAATATCGTCAGTATTCTTCCGAGTATTTATGTCGCTTATACACCGCTTGTTGCATATGTGACTGGCATTCAGACGATTGAAAGCACATTTCCAAGCATACACGTTTCACCTGTGGAAACACTCACTGAGGCATATTCGGTGTTCAACACTGCCTGCCATTGTTTCGTGGATGATGAAAACGATGTTGTCTCTGCAAAGGCATTCTACTGCGACCTTCTTCAGCGGAAATGCATAGATGCAAAAGGAGCTGACAGGCTGGGTTATGGCGGACTTGAATTGGCCTACGCCTTCAGTCACGCAATCCCAGACAACTGTCTGCCATTATTCTGGTGGTATGAAAACCCCGATTTTAGCCCGCTTTTTGATAGGTGACTTTATGACACTCAGAAATACCTTACAAGATTCACTTGCCAAGAACCGTGCTGAAGAAATTGGGCATGATGTTTGGGAACACTTCGTCATCCCGAACTTCTATAACAAGCTGGATTTGGACACGGCGAAGAAGCCCCGGATTATAATTGGAGGACGTGGTTGCGGTAAGACAATGTTGCTGAGGTACCTGTCTCATGAGAGCGCATTTTCTCAGAAACGGCAAGACATACCCCAAAATGTACTCACCCATATAGGACTTTATTGGCGTGCAGACACTCAGTTCTGCAATCTAATGACTAAACGTTCCCTTCCAGACGAAGAATGGGAGACAGCCTTTAATCATTTTTCCGCACTTACCATCTCTATAGAGATATTGAGAAGCTTAAAGAGTATTTCAGCAAGTTCGTTCCAAGGATTTAACGATGCCGACCTTGCCTTATTCGATTTTAAGAGGTTGGAGGCTTTTGACGCAAGTTTGCCCAAAACCTATAACGATCTCCAAGAGCACTTCGAGACAATGCTATGGCAGTTTGTCAGCTGGGTTGGAGACGTTAAGAAAAAATCAGCTCCTTATTTTTTGCCTGGACGAAACTTCGTATTGGCACTCATCTCTCTTTTAAAAAAGCAGTGTCCATTATTAACTGATTCAATCTTTTACGTATATTTCGATGAGTATGAAAACCTGACCATATACCAGAAAAAAATTATCAACACCTGGCTTAAGCACAGCGAAGCGCCTCTCATCTTCAATATAGCGATGAAGCGGAATTCGTTCGATACGAAAGAAACAACCGGTGCTGAAAGCTTGTCTGACATCCACGATTACCGGCAACACGACCTTGAGGAATACCTTGCTGACGATTTCCCGAGCTTTGCGGCTGAAATTATCTTATTGGAACTAGCCATAAACGGAGTAATTGAGCCTAAAGTTGATATCAACTTATTACGTGACCCCTCAGCATTAACAGGAAGACTAAAGCAAGAATACCGAGAGAAAGTCAAAGCAGAAGCCCAGTCGATTTTTCCGGACGTCTCTCAATCAGAGCTGGCTCGCTATGTCGTTGCCGATAAAACACTCAATGACAAGATAAAGGACAACATCAACAAGGCATTGAAATTCAATAAGAGTACCTTGAAGCTGGAGGACTTTTATGACGATAAATTTCCTGAGGCAACCATCGTAGTTTCTGCGCTATTGTATCGCAAAAAAAACAAACCTGATGAAATCAAGGCACAATTAGATTTGCTAAAAACTGGTATGTCCAATAATTTTACTGGAACTACCGCGTGGATACATAACAATCTGATTGGCTGTGTTTTGCAATTATATGCTCCATATTCGCGGGCCTGTCCATTTTTCGCAGGTTTTAACACCTTCTGTAAACTCTCGCGCGGCAATATCAGGCATTTACTTGAGCTTTGCCGGAATTCACTCGCGAAAGCCATCACTATAAATGACGCACTCGAAATCCCAGTTTCTCCCCAAAAACAGGCAGAAGCCGCGAAGCAGACGAGCACAGCATTCCTTGGGGAGATAAAGAGTTTTGGCCGGTATGGCGAAAAACTACATAGTTTCGTATTTCGGTTGGGATCATTATTTGACCAGGCACATCGACGCTTGACACAAAGTGAAACTGAACAATCTCATTTCTCAATTCGCTCAGGAGATGCTTTGCTGACAGAACAGGACAATACATTTCTCAATGAAGCCGTTAAGTACTCTGTTCTCTTCGTCGATGTGGACACAAAAAAGAAAAATGCGGCCCTGCTTGAAGCAGAGGAATATGTTCTCAATCCGATATATGCTCCTTATTTCCATATCAGCTATCGAAAGAAGCGGAAACTGGAACTATCCACTAATGATGTTATTTGCCTGCTTCGGGGGACCTTGGATGAATTTACCAATCTCATACGGCGCTACGAAAAGGAGTGGAAGGTTGATAATGAAGAACAATCGGCAACTTTGTTTTCCTTTATTGAGGGGGGAAGCAACGGATGAACCTTCAAATGCGAGAAGTTGAAAATGCGTCGGAACTCAGCCTGCCTATTTACGACTTTGGTTTTGTCGGAAATACGATTGATGACCGTACCACAGATGCTGCTGCATTTATTGCATCAGTTAGCAAAGAAATCCTGCAAATAGAGTATAATGCTGACAATTTTGAGATACAGATGAACGGAGAAATCTTCGATTCTGAAGACCTGACCGATAGATTACAGTTCTGTGAAGGTAAAACTGCAATTATCGAATCAACTTCGATTGGTTTTGTCGAGATTTATCTGATATGCAAAGCATTTAAGGAACGCGGAATTGAGAATTTCGACATACTGTACGTTGAACCACTGAATTACAAAAACATGGAGCGGAGCAAACTACTGCATCGCAGGGACTTTGAGTTAACAGAAGAATTTCCTCCCAATTACATAGGCATCCCCGGAGCTTCAATACTTTTAAGCGACCGTCACCCGCAACGCGGCATATTTTTTCTTGGTTATGAGCAACAGCGGTTAGACCGAGCCCTGGAAAATCATTCGATGATTAACCCTGAAAAGTGCAACATCGTTTTCGGTGTCCCTGCATTCAAACCCGGTTGGGAAATGAATGCCTTTGCTAACAACATCCGCGTAATAAGGGACAAAAATATTCGCGGCGGTATCTCATTTTGTGGGGCTGAAAACCCAAAATCTACAGTATCCTTGCTTCAGGATGCACAAAGATCCCTGCAACCTGAGGAGAAATTATTTATTGCTCCTATAGGGACTAAACCAAATGGAGTTGGTGTTGCCTTGTTTACAGCAATGAACCCCGAAGTAGCTCTCCTCTATGACCATCCAATCAAAAGCAAAGGCAGGAGTTCAAAAGTTTCAAAATGGCATCTATATCAAGTCCAAGAGTATAAATGAAACATTACACTCCCAGCGAAATTGCCACAGAACTGGCCCGCTTTGCCCCCAGGAGCATTCAGAGGTTACTAGAGCCCTCTGTTGGGAACGGTAACCTATTAACTCCGTTCCTGGAGCAGAGGAATGTCGGGCACATTATTGCCATTGATAAAGACCTGAATGCAATCCAGATCCTTACAACCACGCATGAGGCTTATGGCAATATTTCCTTCATAAATGAAGATTTCCTTGAATGGTCGCAGCCGACAATTGAACACGAGCTGTTTGATTGCATCGTTATGAACCCACCATTCAATGGGAAAAACAATGCATTGATAAAGGTTGACCTGAAAGAAGAGCACCTTTCAGACAGAAAATACGAAAAGCACCTCCCGATGGAAGTAGTTTTTATATTGAGAGCTATCAGGTTATTGAGAAAGAAAGGAAAGCTATTAGCAATCGTGCCTGCCTCGGTCATAAATGCTGCAAAAATGTCCTGGCTGAGAGAGTACTTCATATCGGAAGGGCATATCGAACGTGTCTATGAACTGCCTCGATATACCTTCGAGGGGATTGAAGCAAAGACTTTCCTACTCGTTTTTGAGAAAGGCAAAAAAAACAAGCCCACAATTTTGGCTCTCTATAACAACGGCAGTACACAGGAAGAGATGGTGTGCCGAGATGAAATTAGAACCGCATTGAGGCTTGATTATTCTTACTTTGCGGCAAAACGGAACCATGATAAATATCTACAGGCAACGGTACTAGAGTGGACGCCATTAAAAAATATAGTTAAAACTGCTCGCGGGAGAGTTCCATCACCAATTTCGGATGACGATGTCATCCATTATAAAAACTTCTCGGAAGGATTTTGGCGACTACCCCAAAATACCAGCAATCAGGCACAACCATTGCGTTTGAGTAACCACCTTATTTGTAAAAGAGTGGGGAGAGACTGTCTTACAACTTACGGCTTGGGCATAAACACCCATAATGCTCGGTTTTCTGACTGTGTTATTGCAATAGAAATTCAAGATGATGCTGTCAATAAAATTGCCCTGCTATTTGCGATAAGGACATTTTTAACACTAACCGACATTCAAAGTTTACTTAAGCTGGGTACCGGAGCGTCCTATGTTTCCGAAATGCAATTAAGGGAGACAAGTATACCTCTCGGCCTTCATAAGGCAGTACCGGAGTTGTATCGAGAATATGAAAAAGCCGTCCGCAAGCGTGATTTCAATAAAATGAAAAGACTAGAACTTGTTGCTGCGGGTAGAATCACTGAATATGCTGCTGCTTGCTGTTCAGATACTGGATAATAATTGTAGACCATGCTTCAAGCCCTTGCAAGGCAACCAGTTCGGGCAATGTTCTGAAACCGATGATGTTGAGGGTTTCATCTTTTATAGTCACATGTGGCGTTTCCAGGTTCCATAGTTCGACCAACCCGCAGTGGACTATGTCAACTTCATTACGCCTGGAATGCAATAGGAAATGTTTTTTTCGGACAGCATCATTATTGGTTTCAAGTTCTTCTTTAACTTCTCGTGTAGCTCCGGCAGTTATCGTTTTCATTACATCTAGGGTTCCATGAGCAACCCTTATATCTGTTAAAGTAATGTGCCCTCCCAGGCCAATAGACAACTTATTCTTCAGCCGCTGCTCTGATGAATTTTCACCGCGCTGATAACACAAGAATTTACCGTCATGCTCAATAATGACGTATGAAACCATCTGAATATATTGCGTATCGGTTTCAATCAGGTTCCTTGGGCCAAACCAGAAGCTACCTGGGTCCGCAAATTTGGCAATCAATTTTCTTGAAATAGGGACTATCTCGATATTTCCCATTATTTGCTGAATATGGCTGCTGCCACACAAGAGGACGTGTTCTGTAGCAGAGATTGGTTGTTTCATAACACGACGATCCTCAAATGTTCAGAAAATAGTAGCCCCTCAATAAGCTTGTTATTATTACATTTAGTTATTTAATAGGCAAATACTGTCTGCCGTAAAACCCGGCAGTGGGAGAATGAATGACTGTAAGGCAGCGTATCATAAATAAAGCGATTGAATTACTGCAGGGAAGACCTCAAGGTTTACGCTTTTCAGAATTGGCCCGCCTCCTTCGAGATGAGCTTCAGGATATTAAACCTAACAACATCCCGGCAACGCTGGTCAACCTGGAAAACCTTGCAAATGGAGTAATTGTCAAACCGGCAAAGGGGATATTCAAACACTATTCCTTCGATACACCTTTTTCAATCGAAACTCCGGGAATCGAACCATTTCAGATAACCGCCACCAGAGAAGAGGACTTCTATGAGCCGTTCGCCCTTTGGCTCGTAGAAGAACTGGAGGAATGTTCCAAGGCCATCAAGCTAGGTGGAAGCCGCTTCCGTGATAAATGGGGTACCCCTGATGTAATTGGCGTGCTCATACCGAAACCTTCTGACATCATCAAATTCCCAGCAGAAATTGTCTCGGCTGAGATTAAGATTGATACCAACGGCTTAATTACGGCATTTGGACAAGCTTGTGCTTATAAATTGTTCTCCCATAAGTCATACATTGTTGTCCCCCAGGCCGCATCAGAGGATGATATCTCCCGGCTCGATTCTCTCTGCCTAATATTCGGCATTGGTCTTATTGTCTTCAACCACCTAAACCCTTCTGAACCAAATTTCACTATAAAAACAAGAGCTGCTATCCATCAGCCTGACATGTTCTATGTTAACAAACATATTAGGTTGATAGCTGATGAACTGCTTTGACGGTATTAAGGAGAATCTGTATGACAAAAATAGATATCGTAGAGCGCTTAGCCGAAAAATTATGTTGCACGAAGAAGGAAGCTATAGAATATACAGAAGTTGTGTTTTCATTGATGAAATTAACTCTTGAAACTGGTGAAAAGCTCAAGATAGCTGGATTTGGGAACTTTGAGGTCAAACAGAAAGCTGACCGACGTGGGCGCAATCCGCAGACCGGTGAAGCTATTACTATTGAGGCCAGAAGGATATTAACCTTCAAGCCGAGTGCTGTATTGAAGTCAGCTATTAACGGTACAAAACCGTGAGGCTGCTTTATGTATATTCTATTACAGCATTCTTGTTGAGTGTCGGTGTTGCGTTAGCTGCTGACACCTCATGTCCTGAACACTTTGCCGGTGGAAAAGCCCCTGACATAATCAACCAGAAAATGACTGCAAAAGCCCGTGAAGTCTGTTATTCGGGTTATGCACTTAAACATTCTGGCATCACTCGCACTCCACTCTATTCTGCTGAACACCTGACCCGAGACCGTATGTTGCAAGGCAAAGGGCTCAAGCGCCAGAGTAAATTCTTCCCGGATACCAGCATACCCTCTTCTGAAAGAGCTGAACTTCATCATTATGCTCGGTCGGGTTACGACCGTGGCCATGTGGCTCCTTCCGCAGATATGTTCGACATGCAATCGCAGCAGGAGTGTTTTTCTCTTGCCAATATGGTTCCGCAGGTTCCCGAGAATAATCGTGGCCCGTGGGAAGGAATTGAATCCACGATTCGGAAGATGGCCAAGGATAGAGGCGACATCTATGTTGTCACCGGCCCGATATATCAGGGCGAAGTACAGAAAATCGGTGGTGCTGTCATGGTGCCAACTAAACTCTTCAAAGCGGTGTATGATCCGCAACGTCAAGAAGCCGGTGCTTATCTCCTCGACAACACAGCTGATGCACAACCTGAGAAAATCAGTATTGCAGATTTGGAGAAGATTACTGGCATAAGCCTATTCCCGGCAGTTAGTGATTCTATAAAATCCCGACTCATGCGTCTACCTGAGCCGAAGTCATATAAGGATCGAAAGCGGAAGGGAGGTCGCTGATGGCAAAGAAATTGTTTTCACCCTATCAGAACGAAGCTGATAGCCTCCAGGTTGCTGACCTGACTATCGAAAATCGGTTAGACCGGATAAGTATTTACGGTTCCATCGACCTATGGAAAGATAAAGGTGGTTTGAAAGCGGCGCAACAACTGAAGGCCATCATCGACCAGACCATTGTCGAGCTTGAAAAATGCGACCTGCCTGACAAGGTCGAGCTTGCCAAATCTGAAACCGTAGCAAACCCTTTTGAATGAGCGACGAAGTAATCATTCAATATGACCGTGACGACAGCAGCACTGAAGATGGTATCGAGGTGCCGCTGGATCGAATCAACCCGGACACGCTTAGGAATATGGCTGAAGAGTTTGTCACCCGCGAATGGTCAGAACTCGGTGATGCCGGTTACTCGCTAGAAACCAAGGTCAATCAGGTTCTTCAGCAATTGAAGGAAGGCCGAGCGAAGGTAGTCTTCGACTTAACCAGCGAAACCTGTAATATCATGCCGAATGAAGGAAGATTCCATGTTTGAATCTCAGTACAATGATGAGATGGAAGCTGAAGTCCTTCGCCTGGAGGCTTTGAAGAGAGCTACCGATGCCGGCCATCCTGAATGGATAAATGCCTGTGCATCATGTGGTTGCGAATTGAAGACCCTCACTTCCGCCAAATGCCCACTGTGTCAGTAATGCAGAATCAGTCACCATCAGTAGATAAACGCTACTTCCCCTTATCAGCAATTACTACACGCATAAACGAGCTGCTGCAACCAGCCATTACCAAACGGTTCTGGGTTAAAGCCGAGGTCATGTCAGGTCGGGAACGTGGCGGTGCTTTCTATTGTGACCTTATTGAGACTGCTGAAAATGGTAAGATAGCCGCTAAAATCTCCTGTACTATCTGGTCTCAGGAACTTACCAGTATTCGCAACCTCTTCAAATCGAAAGGTATGGACCTGGTGCTGACTGATGGCACGGTCGTCGGCTTTCAATGTTCCCTTCAATACAGCCCGCAATATGGTATTTCCCTCCGCGTAATTGATGCTGATCCTTCGTTTGCATTAGGGGAAATGGAACTCAAGAAACGGGAAATCATTGAACGCCTTCAGAAAGAAGGGCTGTTCCAGCCGAATAAAGAGTGCTTCATTCCTCTGCTACCGCAGAACATCGGACTGATATCCAGTTCAGGCAGCGCCGCATACAACGACTTCATTCAGACCCTGACCGCATCTGCGTTCGGTTTCAAAGTCCACATGGCCGATGCCATGATGCAAGGCGACCAGACAGAGAAATCTGTGTTGCGTGCTATGGACACGCTCTGCAAGCTTGGCGTGGAATTGATTGTCATTGCCCGTGGTGGTGGCAGTAAGACCGACCTCTATTTCCTCGATAATGAAGCTATTGCTCGTAGGATTGCCGCATGCTCAATTCCTGTCTGGACCGGTATCGGTCATGAAATCGACACCAGTGTCCTTGATTATGTAGCCAACAAATCATTCAAGACACCGACGGCTGTTGCAGAAGAACTGTTTGCCCGGTTTATTCAGATGCAACGCCAACTGGAAGAAGCGACAAATACTCTGCAAACCGTTTGGGCGTATCGCTTCAAGATAGACCGTGACTACCTGGACAGAGCTATAATCGGCATTCATCAAGGGGCGAGAAAACTATTGGATGTTACCGTCAGCAGTTTGCGTGAACAGGCGCAGGACTTGCGGCATCGAGTCTCGGAGCGACTATCAACTGAACATATCCAGCTTGAAGGTAAGCGAAGCCAGTTAAAATCATTACCGATTGCTGTCATACAAAAACAGGTAGAGCGGCTATCTTCCAAGAAACAGAATATCGGCACTCAGGTGAAATTCGCATTATCCGGCTGGTCAAGTACGCTGAACCGACTGAAAGGTCGTTTTGACAAGAATAGGTATATCAAGCTGCTTCAGCTTGAAAGTGATTCGCACGATAAGACTCAGCAACAACTGCTGAACCGATTCAACGCAGCAGTAAAGCTATTGACTATGCAACAAGAGAATAGAAAGAATCGCTTCAGGGTAGAAAAAATCAGGCAACGCATCCTGACAGAACGGAAGAGCCTGAATAACAAGATGGCAACCATTCGTGCAACCGACCCGCAGAATGCACTGCAACGAGGCTTTGCGCTGGTCTACCGCCAGGATGGTCAACTTATCCGCTCAATACACGAAATACATAAACATGATACTATACGGACACAGGTAGCTGATGGCATCGTAATCAGCGAAGTGGTGACCAAGGAGGCAAAGCCGTGAGTGAATCCGCAGAACTCTCTTATGAACAGAAAGTAGCCCGACTGGATGAAATACTGACCCGGCTCGACAATTCTGAAACACCTATCGACGAACTCGCAAAGGACGTCAAGGAAGGTGCCAGGCTCATCAAGGAGCTTGACCAGAAGCTGAAGCAGGTGGAAACAGAGGTACTTGACGCATTCAAGGAACTGGAAAGCAGCAATAATTCTTAAACGGGGAACCTATGAAAACCGCCTTACTTATCATCGACATCCAGAATGACTACTTCCCTAGCGGCAAGATGGAACTAGTTGGCAGCATAGAAGCTGCCGCTGCTGCTGCCCGACTGTTGGCAGCATTCAGAAAACAGGCTTGGTCTATCTACCATGTTCAGCATATCGCTGCCCAGCCAAACCCGACCTTCTTTCTGCCTGGAACACCGGGGGCTGATATCCATGCCAGCGTTGCTCCTTTACCTGGTGAACCAGTGATTGTTAAACACTATCCGAGCAGTTTCCGCAACACCAACCTGTTGGAACTACTGAAGGCTTCTGGCGTCGATACGCTACTGATATGTGGCATGATGAGCCATATGTGCGTTGACACGACCGTTCGAGCAGCATTTGACCTCGGCTTCTCCTGTATCGTTACCCATGACGCTTGTGCCACCAGAGAACTGTCATTCAAAGGTGTCACCGTACCGGCAGAACAGGTACATGCCTCATACATGTCAGCTCTCGGTGCGGTGTTTGCGCAGGTAAAGGGAGTCGATGAAATCCTCGAAAATATGCGGACAACTGCATAGTCTGAGGAAAGTAAAAGTAATGGCGATTATCTCTGACCTGCACTGTAGGATATTATGATTTTTCACTGCACCAAGGCACTTGCAGCTAAACTTCCTAACGTATCATCAGCTCGTTTTGCGGATGCTAACCCGCGTGGTTGCTGGCATGCTCACCTGCATGTCATTGACCGGAGGCAGTGCGTCATGTTCTGCCACGACACTACCCGCTTTGTGCTGTTCGAGTCCGGTCTGAAGAAAGAGCAGTTCCAGAATCTCGGCCAGTTACATAAGCAGTTGTACCTTGCGGCGCTGATTTCTCTGGAGTTATCCGAAGCAAACCTCAAACGGATTGAACTGGCAATGGGGCCAGCACAGTTCGATATGGTAACAGACCGGTCAGTGCTTGGCAGCATGAATCAATCTAGGTTCGAGTTCGATTTCTTTCTCGAAGATTACAACAATATCCTGGAGGTGGACGCTATTATCGCCGCCAAGTGGTTCAACCATCGACCAATGAGAGCCAGAGGCAAAATGATATGGCCGGACGAATGTATGCTTGAGCTTGTCGGGAAATTGTAGGATGGCAGATACCTGGATATCAGACATCACTCATTTTCTTGATGAAGACGGTGAATTGATTACAGAACCTGCACCAGCAAAGGTATTGGCTGAATATTTTGCTGCCATAGTAATGATGGCATCATTTCCAGACCCCGAATATCCTCCTGAATATAAGGTCTCATGCCGTCGCAGACCGAAGAGAAAACCCTGTCTGGAAGAGATTGCCGGATGGATCGAACCTGAATCTGATGATATTTACTGGATATGTCCGAAATGCCAGGACAAGGGCAGAATCAGTAACTGGCGGGGAACAATCTGGGATATGAGTGATTTTGGGGAGTTTCACTGAATGTGTGGACGTTTCGTTACCATAATTCCATATGAGGAACTGAAAGCAATTTTTGATATTATCGAGAGTAAAGTTCGTCCTGAACCTCGATACAATGTCGCTCCCACTCAGAGTGTCGGTGTAATACGCCAAGCAGACGATTCAACCAATCACTATGACCAGTTGAAGTGGGGACTGGTGCCGTCATGGTCAACTGATCCGTCAAAGGGAGCTTCACTGATAAATGCCAGGTCGGAAACTGTTGCCGAAAAATCATCATTCCGTCACGCAATTAAGAAAAACCGCTGCATCATCCCCGTTACAGGATTTTACGAGTGGACTCATACCGGCACTGAAAAAATTCCGCATTACATCCACCTTGTAAATAACCAGATAATGCCGCTGGCGGGTATATGGGAACATTGGTCTGACCCGGCAGGAGTGGTTCTGGAGACCTTTTCAATTTTGACAACATGTGCAAATAAAAAACTTGAAGCACTCCATGAACGGATGCCGGTAATTCTTCCTCCTGATAATTACTCGATGTGGTTGGACAGAAACCTTCAAGACCCACATCATCTGGAACACCTCTATTCACCTTATTCTGACGACCAGATTGAATTTTATGAAGTCCCGAAATTAGTAAACAATCCCCGCTTCGATAGTCCCGCCTGTATCGTCCAAGTTTCGCACTAGATGTAATACTTTAATTCTACTGTACTACGCGAATTTCGTTATTGCTGGTATCTGCTATGTAAAGCTTTGTTCCAATATTCGTGATACCGGCTGGAGAGGAAAACTGAGCAGACGTGCCCATGCCGTCCACTGATCCAACACTACTACCGGCCACCGTAGAGACAACACCTGTTGCAATAACAATTTTACGAATTTTGTTATTTCCTGAGTCTGCTACATATAGATTAGTCCCGTCAGTGATTATCCCACTTGGAAAACTAAATTTGGCCGCAGAACCAACACCATCAGAAAAACCATTCATCTGAGCTGAACCCGCCAGAGTTGTTACAACACCAGATGCAATCACAATCTTACGAATTGTATGATTATTGCTGTCTGCCACATAAAGGTTTGCCCCGTCGCTCGCGACACCTACAGGGTAATTAAACTGAGCTATAGTACCTGTACCATCGCTTGATCCACTTCCACTTGAATTACCAGCAATTGCAGTTATCGCACCTGTTGCAATTGAAATTTTGTAAATCGTATTTGTACTGGAATCTGCGACATAAAGATTTGTTCCATCAGTTGAAATACCCCTTGGATTGACTACTTGGCCAATACTTGAGTTAATTACCATAGTTGTGACAGTGCCAGTTGCAATCACTATCTTACGTATTTTGCCAAAATCAGTTATGTAAAGATTTGTCCCATCTGTAGCTATACCATCTGGGGAGCGGAAATATGCTGACGAACCTGTACCATCAATTGATTGGCTTGATCCACCTACACCTGCAATGGTAGTTACCGCACCTGTTGCAATCACTACTTTACGAATTGTAAAGTTTCCATTGTCTGCAACATAAAGGTTTGCACCGTCAGTGGTGATTCCTTTTGGAAATTTGAATCGAGCTGCCCCGCCAGTGTCATTTATATTGCCTGGGATAGTGTTGCCAGCCAAGGTTGACACGGTCACTGATGATGTTGCAGTTGCAGTAAAGTTTTTGCTGGTAACATTAGCGCTATTAACTGTAACAGTTTGATTCGTAGGTGTGAAAGTGTAACCGGTTTTGGTAGGAGTTACAGTGTAACTGCCGTTCTGTAAGTTAGATAGGCTATAACTACCATCGCCTGCAGTCGTTGTAGTTGAAGAACCACTACCTGACAAAGCCACTGTAACTCCTGACAAGGCAGTTCCGTTGTTTGATATAGTGCCAGAAATACTGTAAACAGCTGAAGTTGAAGCAGTTGCTGCAAAGTCAACTGAAGTTACATTTCCATTATTCACCCAAACATGGTAGCCTAACGCACTTGATGAATTAAAAGTGTACCCTGAAAGGGTTGGTGTAATGTAGTAGTCCCTATTTGATAATGAGCTAAACGAATAATTGCCGTTACTGTCAGTAACTACAGTTGTAAAACCGTTAACTACCGTAACCCCCGCAAGACCAACACCTCCTAATGTGATAGTTCCAGAAACAGAATAGCCAGATGAATTGGGTCCGCTTCCACTGCCTCCACCTCCTCCACAGCCTGCAAATATAGACATGGAAAAGACCAATAAAACGATTAAAAATGATTTCTTCATATAATTTCCCCCTCATATTTATCAGCAGGTGCAAATTATGCTAATTAAAAATAGTGCCAACCATTCTAACAATTCAGTATTTAGGGGAATAAATCTCCCCAAGTTCTGTCGTAAATTTAATTTAACACACGCAACATACAAGCACTGCTTGTTATAATCAAGATATTTCAAGTACAGCCCCGTGTATGCCTACAGCTTGAGGATGTAATCTCGGCTCGCGAGGTGAATCATGGGAGTTATTCTGTCAAATGAAGAGATTGGGGATCGGTTGCGAGAATGTCGCAAACGTCGGGGGCTTACGCAAGAACAGCTTGCAGAGAAGGTTGGAGTTACCTTTCAACAGATTCAGCAGTATGAAAATGGTTCTTCACGCCTCAATTCGGACAGATTGCAACAGATTGGACATGCTCTTGGAATTCCAGTAGGGTCATTATTTGATGATAGCGATGAACGAGCACTTACTGATGATGAAATGAAATTGGTCAAGGGGTACCGCTCTTTGAGCAGTGATGAAGTGCGTACATTTCTGATATCCAGCGTAACCAAGAAATGATAGGCATAGAGCATACACAACATTTATCGCCGATTTCCCGCCACAGAAAAAGCTAAGGCAGAATAACGATGTCAAATCAGATACAAATACCGCATCTTCCAATGTAGTATTTTCTTTTTATCTATCCGATACTACTTTACTGGTGCTGGTGCATCTGTTTTTATTGTTTCTTCGATGCTCTCTGCATCTATTGAATTACCTCACATTCTTGCGTTAGCCGACCGCAATTCCGATTTGAATCCGCCACCCGTATCGCCACATTCTGATAATTCCGCTTGACGAATCAATCCTCAATACCTATCATTTGTCATTATACTGTCAAATGACCGGCAAGAGGAAGTAATGCAAAAGCTCACTGAAAAACAGCAGCATATCTACAATTATCTTGAATCATACATTGCCGAGCATAGCTGTCCACCAACCATCCGCGAAATTTCAGAGCATATAGGATTAAAGGGAACAGCAACTGCAATGCAGCATCTTAACGCACTGGAACGTAAAGGTTTTATCCAACGCCGAGAAGGTTCACGCGGGATCTCCTTGACCAGAAAAGCTGGAAGTTCGGTATCAGTTCCGATTGTTGGAACCATTAAGGCGGGAATGCCTGAACTGGCAACAGAGGATATCCTTGGATTTTGCCAGATTGATTCCAGCTGGCTTAAAGGGCGTGGAAACTTCATTCTCAGGGTCAAGGGCAGCAGCATGATTGAGGCGGGTATCTACGATGGCGATTACGCAATTATCCGACCACAGCAGACTGCGGATAACGGTGAAATCGTCGTAGCCCTGATTGACGGTGAAGCTACCTTGAAACGTTTCTACCGTGAAGAAGACCATATCCGCCTGCAACCTGAAAACGCCACCATGAAGCCGATAATTGTTCGTGCCGGTGAAGCGGAAACTTTGATTGCTGGTCGGCTTATCAAAACCGTCAGATTCTTTGACTAATGATGTCCGGTCTACCTATCCGCATAGCCGTCGTATATCAGGCTGGCGTCAAACCGAAACCGGTTTGGTTTGAACTCAACCGCAAACAGCACAAAATTGCCAAGACAACTTACTACTGGAAAGACAAGGTCGGTGACGCTCCATTATTGCATTTCGCAGTAATCGACGAAGAAGATTCATTGTTTGAGCTTGTCTTCAATTCCCTCGACCAAACCTGGATGCTCTATCCTCATAAAGTAGAATAGTCATGGCTGAACACCGAACCATCCTTCATTTAGACCTAAATGCGTTTTTCGCTTCTGTCGAACAGCAAGCCAACCCGGAACTTCAAGGTAAACCTATCGCTGTAGTCGGCGGAGGTGGTCGCACCGTAATAACTACCAGCTCCTATGAAGCTAGAGCCAAGGGCGTCAAAACCGGCATGGCCATCTGGGAAGGGAAGCGTGCTTGCCCGGAACTGATTATAATAGTTGGCGACAACAGGAAGTATACCTACACAAGCAGTCGCATTATGCAGATGATGCAGGATTATACTCCTGACGTGGAAGTGTTCAGTATCGACGAAGCATGGATGAACGTTACCCATTCACTTTCAATCTTCGGAACCGCCGAACGGATTGCCCACTTACTGAAAGCTCGTATTTTTCAATCATTCGGCCTGAAGTGCAGTATCGGGATTGCCCCTAATAAGCTTTTGGCAAAACTGGCATCGGATATGAAAAAACCTGACGGTTTGACCACAATTCTGCCGGAAGATGTGTCTCGAATTATGGAACGACTTCCAATACAGGAACTCTGTGGTATCGGTAAGAAAATGCAACGGCACCTGAATATGATGAGCATTTATACGTGTGGAGAATTAGGCCGTTGCGACGAAGCCAGGTTGACGCGCAAATTCGGCGTTTTGGGTAAGGTTTACAAGGCCATGGGGCAAGGTATCGACCATTCGCCTGTGATACCGCTAGAAGAATCCGACGATGTTAAATCTGTCGGACACTCAATGACTCTTCGACATGACATCGACCGACGCGAAGATATTTTAAAATTCCTTTTACAACTTTCAGAGATGGTTGGCCGACGTGCAAGAAGGTATGAAGTAAGCGGGAAAACAGTTCACCTGCATATTAGGTTTGCCGACTTCTATTCTGGAATTGGTAAGCAGACCACTATTGGAAGTTACATCAATTTGTCGGAAGACATTTACAAAACGGCGGTGTCCATACTTGATACCCTTGAGCTACCACAGCCGATCCGTCAACTCGGTGTTCGGTTGACGAACTTAAAATATGCTGCCGAACAGTTATCATTGTTCCGGGAGGTTCAGAAGAAGAATGATGCTATTAAGGCTATGGATGCGGTGAATGACCGGTTCGGGGAATTTAAGGTGACATTCGGCAGTTTGGTGTCAGCGGAAGAGAAAGGTTCCCGTGTTATCAGCCCTGCGTGGAGGCCTGATGGGATACGGAACGTTGATGTTAGCTAGCAAGTTCCAGAATGAAGATATTCATTGAGGGTGAAATGAAATGAGTCTGATTATAAGTGACCTTCACGGCAATTACATAAAGTGTAAAGCGTTCATTGAATACAAGCCAGAAGAAGAACATATCATCCTCGGGGATTTTATGGATTCCTTCAGTGCCTCCGACGCTGACATTATTGCAACTTTCAAGCTCGCCGTTGATAACGGATGTGTTCTTTTATGCGGAAACCATGAGTTGCCGTATCTGAACAATGCCCATGGATATTTCAGGTGTTCTGGAAACAGGTATAGTCCCGAACTTTTCCATGTTGTAAATCTATATAAAGAACTTCTCCACGGTTCTCTGGTACGCGATAATTATCTTCTCACTCACGGTGGGTTGTCTAAAAAACATGGGAAACCATTCAATACCATTGAAGATGCAAGTGAGTGGATAAACGCTGAATTTACTTGGTATCTACGGCAGCCGATAGCACCGGAATCACTTTCCTCTATTTTTGACATTGGGTCGGTTCGCGGCGGCTATCAAGATGTTTCCGGAATATTCTGGTGTTCTATTGGTCACGAAAAAATGGATATCCGCTTTAATCAAGTTGTTGGTCACACTTGCCGACCGGAACCATTTGTGCTGTTTGAGGGAAAAGGAAAGAATAAAAGGAAACATGTCAGCGTAGATTCGCTGAAGTTCGTCTGCTACAACACCTCAACTCATGAGTTGGAAGACTTTATGTTTGAAGAATACCTCCATAATGAGCAAATGAGAAAAATCCTTGAGAGGCAGTTCTGACCAGTGAAACGGGGAACATCAAACGTTGCATTGTTTTTTATGAACGCAGCAATTCAGTTCATTTTACCCACCGAAAACATAAATCCTCGTAATAAATGTGCCAATTTCTAGTGCCTAACGCGCAATTGCTGACAACTGTATACAATTGTCATTTAAAATCGGATGGTTACAATAAATATATATATTGACAGCATCCTTGTCGTGCTATATCTTGTGTCCATGCTTGTATGTTTACACAAAATATAGTGGTGACTCATCCACAAAAGGCAATTTTTCTCTTTCCCCTATCAAGAAGTTTTGTTACGCTAGAATTTGCGTAATTGAGCTTGACTTTAAATTGTATCAGGAGCTATAGTGGATTACGCTGAAATTTGCGTAATCTATAGTGCTACGACAATTACTCAAGGAGGGGGAGAAAGGGGGTCTCAAAATGAATTTCGGGCAACTACTGAAAGACGCTCGGAAAAAAAGCGAGAAAACGCTGAAGGAAGTAGCTAAAATTGCCGGTGTATCCTTAGGGTATATATCAGATATTGAGCAAAGGAGACGTAAGGCACCCGCAATAGACATTGTCAGGAAAGTTGAAGAGTTTCTCGGAATCACTGACGGCTCCCTGGTAAGGGCAGCACAATCTGAAATAGACCTACAAACTGAGGCTAGGGAGATTTTTCGCAGACGCCCAGAACTGAATATGCAACTGCTCCGTGCATCCGATTATTATTCTGAAGAGGAATTGACTGACATGATAAATGAAATGCTTGAAAAAAAGGGTACCAAGAATGACCGTACCTAACTTTAATTTCCAGGCAATGAGCGGGAGAGACATAGACCTGCTCGCCCTATCAATTGTCAAAAAATACCAGCCTGACGCTTTATTTTCCGGCCAATCATTCGACGTTCATCGGTTCTTTGACACTAAACTGGAAGACATAACAGGAGTAACACCTGTCTACACAAATGATTTGCCTTCAGAAATATTTGGACTAACAGATAGTGCAAATAAGCAAGTAATTATTCAGGAAGATTTGGCGAACGACGAGCAGAGCGAAAACTTTTTCCGTTCGACTCTGGCCCACGAATCGGGGCACTGCATCATGCACGTTCCTCAACTCCAGAAAATCAATCGTTCTCAAATATTCAGACAAAAAAAGAACGATGATGGCATTCAGCTTTATCGAAAAGATAATATACCTGTGTACTGTAATCCTGAATGGCAGGCATGGAGATTTGCTGGCGCACTACTTATGCCTGAAGTCCCACTTAAAAAGTTGATGACTGCTGGTTGCGGTCTTATGGAGATAGCAAACAAATTTGAAGTAAATATCCCGTTTCTGAAAGCGAGGCTAAAAGCGCTGAAGATACAGAATTAGAAAAGCCTTGATGCGCTAACATCAAGGCTTTCCCCCAAAAGTTAGGCTTTGGGGACTTGTAGCTGGGAACTCTATAGTTGGTTAGAATATCAAACTAACTCCCTACTTGCAAGGTCTAAAATCGCCTATCAAAAAGGTAGGTACTCACACATGAACACTGTGGAGAGACCAGGGAAGCGACTGATTTTCGTAGCGTACATTACCGTAAAAGGTGTTCGCCGCTACGCAAGTCAATATGGTCGCAAAGCATTTCCCATTTGGGTAGATGCTTAGAAATCAACCAGGAGGGGGATGCTCCCCCCTCCGCAACCCGCAAGTAAAGGAGAATCAATTATGGCTACAAACCCACCGACCGGAGATGGTCACAGAAATGGAATGGTAAGAGACAGAAGTCAGACTTATAACCCTAGAACCGACACTTGGGTCAAAAGAGATACTGACACAGGAAGGTTTTTAGACCAGAAGGCTGATGGCACGCCTTTTAAGGGAGTACGGAAGGAAAAATAGCTGCACTATTGTTGTTGTTAAATATAATCATACACGTGAAGGCCCTCTATTTTTAGGGGGCCTTTTTAATTTATCTTGCTTTGTCCAGTACTCCGATTCTGGAGCAAAACAGGTGTTCTCAAGATCCATCGCACGTTCCTGAATATAATTCTGAGCATCTGCAATGGCTTGATTGTAGATTGTCGGCCCGATTTCCTCCAAGCAGAATTGCAGAAATAGAGTCGCCTGCAAATTTCCGATATCAGTTTCAAAATTTTCAGAAACGTAGCGCTGAAGCGACTTAACAAGCTTTTGTTCGACGTCCTTCGATAGCGTAAAATCCATAATTGTCCCTATAGTGCATTATTGTCGCAGCAACCAGCCTGTTTTGTGCATCCACTCATTCATCTGATTTCAGAATAGCCGCACTGCAATCATAGTCATCAAGCCGAAAGATGCTATTCCAAATAAGACCGCAACGAACGCACGAACAGTACTGAGTAATGACACCTTTCCCCGAAGTCAGATTGCCAAGACTGACATCCTTCGTCTGACATTTCGGGCAGCGTTCACCAGATTGCCGCACAAACGTTTCTCTGGTCGCAAATTCAGGTTTATCGGTTCCGGCAGCTTTGACGGCTGCTGCACCGAGAGCAACGCCTTCGACTGAAGCTGCGGCTTCTGAAGCACTTGCCTCCTGAATCAAAATTTTCGGTGGAGTGCCGTCACGGTACTGTAATTCAACCATGTACCCTTTTGAGGTTCGCTCGAACCGGATGCCGAATGTTGTATCTTTCAGCGGCCCCAGGTTTAATTCAGTGCAACGAGCCTTCAACGATTTTTCTGTAACCTTCATGCGGACTCTCCTTGCCGTATATATTTATAGAGTGTTTCTCGTGAACATTTGTATTCACGCGCAACCTTCGATTTCGGGATTCCTGCCGCGACCTTCTGCCGAACTTCCTCAGCCTGCTTGTCAGTCAATGACACTTTCCGGCCCTTATAGACGCCCTTCGTCTTGGCGATCCGGATTCCTTCGGCTTGACGTTCGCGTATAATTGACCGCTCAAACTCAGCTACTGCTCCCATAACTGATAACAGTAATACCGACATTGCAGCATCATCGCCATTAAAAACAAGCCCCTCCTTAACGAATGTGACTTTGACCCCCTTGGTTGTCAGGTCTTGAACCATTTGCCGAAGGTCAATCAGGTTTCTGGCAAGTCGATCCATTGAATGGACAAACAGATGGTCGCCTTCCCGGACAAAACGCAGCATCTCCTGTAAGTGAGGTCGGTCAACCGATTTGCCGGAAATCTTATCGGTGAACACACGATCCAATTTCAGCCCGTCAAGTTGACGTTCAGTATTCTGGTCGGTGGTTGAAACTCTGACATATCCTATTTTCTGTCCATTCATGTCATGCTCCTGACAATAGTGTCAAACAATACAAAGTGTGAACCTTATTTTGACAACAATTGGAATCTTTCTGATTTGATAAGTGAGGTTTACCCTAGATTGACATGTATTCAGGGGGTTCATCATTTTCCGTGGCAACTTATTTAATTGTCATAATAACATTTATTTATTGACAAATAAATATTGAATAGTATCTTCCAGGCAATAAAGAAGAATGCGTAAGGACACATGGCAGATAAACCCGATAAAAAACCTCGCGGCCGTCAGGTTGGTTGGCGCAAGCCGAATACCATGCCGAGCAGAATCCCTGCCATGCGGATTCCTGCACAATTGGAAGAATGGTTATTGACTGAGGCTGAGAAACGTGGATTGAGGGTTGTTGACATGGCTCGCATGGTGTTGATGGAGGCGATGCGGAGGGATGATGCTTCAGAACGTCAAAGTTGAAGAGAACAGCGACTTCCAGCAGATTGCTTTGCCGCTTGACCTTGCCATCGGCGAACATATTCTGCAACGTATCCGTCTGGAAGCTGAAAGTGCCTTGGGTGCCTGGTATGAACTGTATCTGGTAATCACACCCAGCGGTTTTCTGATTGAAAAGCATTCTGGATCGTCACGCAGTCCCAGCAGGCAAAAGGAAACCTGGTTCAGACGTTCCCTTCCAGAAGCAAAGAGAAAGTACACCCAGATTCTCAACAGTAAGCTCAGTCAGAGAAAAAGCAGTCCGAGAAAATACAAGGTCGTGAAAGATGAGAACCAAGAGCAGCCGAAACTATTCGGATGAGCCAATGAACGTATTGGAAGCAGAGATTGCCATAACAGCCCTGCATGCCACTGGTGACTATACAGTTGTTCGGAAGTTGAACCTTGAACGGGATACCCGCTTTACCAAGAAACCGGTGAAGGGTGCAAAGATTGGTTTGTGCCTTGATACCGAAACCACCGGACTGAATTATGCGGAAGATAAAATCATCGAATTGGGCATCGTTGCGTTTGAATATGACCCGCTGACAGCCACCATAATCAGAATCACCGACCGCTATAACGGCTTTGAAGATCCCGGTTATCCGCTGCCAAAAGAGATAACGGAGATTACCGGCATCACTGATGAGATGATAGCTGATCAGACTTTCGATATTGAACGCATCAGAGGGCTTGCCGATGTTGCGACGCTAGTAATAGCCCACAATGCGGCATTCGATAGAAAGTTTGTCGAGGCTCGTTACCCGGTGTTTTCCAGATTGCCGTGGGCATGCAGCGTGTCGCAAATTGATTGGGCTAAAGAACGTATCAGCTCCCGTTCACTCGAATATCTTCTATATAAATGCGGTGGCCTCAGCATCAATGCTCACCGTGCTCTTGATGATGCAGAAGGTGTACTTGGATTGCTTCTCGGCGAATTACCGACTTCCGGCACTCCTATTTTCAAGGCACTTCTGGAAAAGGCAGATGCACTGACTTCTAAAATCTGTGCGGTCGGGGCACCGTTTGATAAGAAAGATATTCTGAAACAACGCGGGTACCGCTGGAATGACGGCTCTAACGGCAGTTGCAAGGGGTGGTGGACAAACGTCCCGGAAGAAGCAGAACATGACGAACTTAGTTTTCTCGCCAAAGAGATTTATCCTAACGGAAATACCAACAGTATCGAAATTAACCGGATTGACGCCCTTGCAAGGTTTTCTGTTAGAGAAGCATAGCCACATTCCAGGCAGCACCCGCATGCCCGGAAATCTTATCAGAACAGTGGTTTCAACCCGATATATCGGCCATTAACGAGTGTTACCGCTGCTCTTCTGTACTGAATACCACTTGGTGGTTGCAGTTTCGGGAACTCCGGACGAATTAAATCCAAGTAGTCCACAACACTCTGATGCGACCCTCTCACAAACTCCACCTTATCACCGTTGGCTTTGGTGATGAACGATGAATCCATATCTATGCCACTCTCCACAAGTCTCTCATACTTTCTCACCACCTCATCCCTGCGAATGCCCCTTTCATAGAGTTGAAGGCAATCAGCAATTCCAATCACACCGTGCCCAGGTACTGAATAGACATGTTCTGACAGGTTCCTCTTCCTGATTTGCTTCAGGACGTACCAAGGGCTTAATGTTTCAAATTCTGCATTTGAGTCAATTTTTGTGATGTCGGCATAATGACCGCAGCAGCAACAAAGCATAATAGTTGTATCCAACCACGTTGCGACCTCATCACCAGCACCGCACTGGGGGCAATTGTTGCGTTTTAGTTTCTGACTCATGGTAGTGCTCCTTTCTCAGGCCCGATATTGCGTAAGTTGCGTTTCGTTGCTTCTGCAATAAATTACGTAATTTTCAGCACATGAACGAACTGTCGTGAACGAGAGGGGTTATATATGATTATGCTGAATGTCGAAGGGTTCAGAAGTGCCATGCTCGGAGCTAAAATCGTTTCACTTAACCCGTCACATAATTTTGCAGCAGATGGCTTGTTTCACCGCTTTGATATTAAAGGTGACTACGTGGGGTCAAAGTATGGTTGGTACATTTTATTCAAAAAGGAAGCTTCATCTGTGGCAGCTGGGTATTTCGGCTGTCTTCGTCGAGGGATCACCAAGAAATGGGTAAGTAGCGGGTACCACGAGTTGACCGGGGCTGATAAGGTTGCATTTGACCAGGAGATGCGATTGCTGGAAAAGAAGCGTGATGAAGCGTTGTCCATTATTCAGCAGAGGTGCCGTGAACAGTCCATTAAAATCTGGGAAACAGCAGGTTGTGAAGATACTCAGTATCATCCCTATGCAGTCAAAAACAATATGCAGCCTGATTCGGCCAGAATAAATGCCAGAAATCTGCTGATACTGCCAATAACTGATGTGGCCGGTGTCTTACACGGATTGCAATATGTCGATGCAAATGGGAATAAACAGTATAAAGCAGGTACTGCGATAAAGGGGAATTTCAATCTGCTTGGTAATGCGCCTGACACTAACGGACACCTGCTTATCTGTGTCGAATACGCAACCGGGTGCCACATCCGAAAAGAAACCGGATTAACGGTTGCGGTTGTCCATAAAGCCAGTAACCTCATGTCTGTTGCCGTAGCGTGGAAGAAATTACACCCGAGCCTGAATATTGTGGTTGTCGTTGATACTATCGGATGGCAGACCGACAGCCCAGATGTTAAAAAAGCTATTGAAGCGGCTCAGACCGTGTCAGGACAGCTTGCAGTCCCATTATTTGATAATAACGCCGTTAAACTGAATGTGGTGGATGGTTGCACGGGGATCGCCTCTATCGCATGTAAACCCGCTATTCCTTCAGCCACAAGCCTGTGCATGTCAGACAGCAATATTGAGAAGTATGATAACAATATGGCCGATCCAGTTGCCGCCGCATTACATGCCGCAATACGGAGAATATTCAATAGTAAGGGTGTTGACCGTATCAGGTCCAAAGAACTGGCTACAACACTCAACAGCGATAAACAATGGAGAATATCCAATCAGGGTAAGCCGGTTAACGCCAGGTTCATCAACCATTGCCTACGGAATTTTGGTATTCACAGCCAAGATATGAAATTTGATGGTGTTACAGGCAAGGGCTTTCAGAAGGAGTGGTTCTTACCCCTGTCCTTATAGCTAATTGCTACTGAACAACAAAAAGCCACACAAACATTGCATCTCACATGACAAATAGTCAAAATTGATAACAATGTTGTGTGGCTGCATGTTAATTACCGAAAAGTTGATTTTTATCGGTATTTTTTAGTGTTTTTGTTTGCTCATGTAACCTATTGATATTATTGATGTGGGTACATGATATATATAATTATGATAAGTGACAACAAGTTAAGTTTCTACCTGCAATTCTTCTAGTCTGAAGCCTGAAAGTTCCTCTAACTGCTTAATAACCTGTTGTTTAGAGCTCAATATAGCACCTCTCGCAACAACATTTCTCAGCATAGTTGCTTGTCTCTTAACACTTTTTTCCAAAGTAGTCTTATCAGACTCAATGCGGTTTTTGAGCCTTTCCGCCCGGAGTTTACTCCAATTAACCTCCTTGATGTCAGATTCCAAGAACTTTCTCCAAGAAGGCTGTTGTTGGCGTTTACGGCGTTTCTTGTTGGTTAACGTTACGAAGTTAATACATGAGTTCAACAACTCAAGACTTCTGGTTTCAAACTGTATTGGGTTTTCATCACAGTAATTTTCCAGAAGATACGCAATTTTATCTTTATCCTTGAGCTTCACTTCAATCCGAATCAAACGTTTAAATCGGCCAAGTATTTTAACTCGTCGGCGATAAATCGTGGCATAATTCGTTTTAGAGCGTGCGAAACCCAATTGTATGCGTCTAAATTTCCATTTTCTCCGTACTTCTTCAGGAGCCTCGCGTTCAACTAAACTACCTTTACAATAATAATCGCAGTCTCGGCACCAGCGGACTATTTCTTTCGTGGATAAAGTCTTTTGGTCATCATTGTATGCGATGTCCAATTGTTTTGGTGTGTATTCAAAATTTGAAAGAAATTCTAGCAAATCATCAAATCGGAAATCGGGAGAATTATCAAAAAATGAACCTTTCAGGTCGAGGGTTACGTATCCAATTTTGTTGCTAGTATTCACACGAATGTAAACGCTTACTTTTGCTTTCCCGAACGAATATTTGTATGTTTTGGTGTCATTAAATTCACCTGGTCGGAAAAGCTCAAACTGAATTTTCAGAATATTCGTACAAAAGTTGGGAACATCATTCTCGGTCATCCCGTGAATAACTGAGTTAAAGGCGTGTTTTTCAATATACATTTTATTTTCTCCTAATATTATAAGTGTAATTATTGTGTTTTCTCCCCTCCCTGATTCATACAGGGAGGGAAACTGAATGCAATCCATCAACTTTTTGAGAATGCTCAGAAGGATGATTTAACGATGATATTCGAGCCCTGGTAGTTGAAGTTGCCCCTGAACTGCGCTTGGCATCTCCCATGCACTTTTTCGAGCGAGTGCGTGAAATTTTTTGCGAGCCTCTGCAACTGTCTTATCAAGTATCACTGGGCGGATTTTAAGTTTGCTTGCCTCTTTTATGCGATTTCGTTCGTAATCGAATTCGGGAAGCCCTGAAAGATATCTAACAAGTGCACCCTCAAAGACTTGTTTACCGTCTTCGGTTAGAAAATGATCCCGTTTTTCTCTGAGCTCATTTATTTTGTCGAGATATTCAGGTGATTTTTTCTTGATTGTTTTTTTAGATGGCCATCTGTGAGATGTATTTTTTTCAATACAACCGAATAAAACGATTGCTGGTTCATCTAAATCTGCAATATACCAGGCAATATCCGGGCGGTTTGAGCCTTCTTCAGTTATGATACGATATTGCATTTCGCCGTTTGCTATTATTTCATTTAACGGCACAAAGCATTTTCTGCTTATAACATCTTCTATTTTATCATCCATTACTGACCTCCTCATTAGTGCTCTTGCGTTTTCGACCACGAGGCTTAGGTTCACCTTGTTTAGGAATAGCAACAGGTTTTGGAATATATTGCGCCTCGGTTAACTGTCGCATCCATTCGTCAACAGCTTCTTCATCCCAGACAGTGCTGTTAGCGCCTAAATTTATAGGCATGGGGAATCCTCTGTCTCGCATGTCACGCTGGATGCTCGCGCGTGACCTCCCTCCCAGCTTGTTTGACAATGCTGGAAACTTTAAATATCTACGTGTCATTTGCTAGTCCTTCTGAAACGGGAATGAGATGTAAGGGCTGCGCAGCACCTTCAATGTAATTTCATCTAACCTCATCACTAAAGTGACGGGGCAACACAAAAAAAAGCCAGGGGGTTCCTGGCCTATTGTTTGTAATATTAAGTTGTTATACTGAAGTATGGGGTTTGTGCTGTGACGATACGGTGTGATGAGTGTGACTATTTTAGCTTGTGGTCAGCAATCCATCTTCTTGTTTGCGATTTGACTGCATCAACTTCTTTTTTTTCGCGACTCGTCTGTTCCTTATCATCTTTGTCTACTGCTCTCTTAGGACTTGCGCAACCCAAAGCAACTCCGATATCTATCAAATACTTACGGTACTGAGTGTGAAATCCGTAGTTTGTGAATAAATCATGAGCTAGATGACTGCGACATGATTTTTCTTTGCAGTTGAAGCACGATGTCAACTTACATCCCTTTTCCTCTCGCTTTTGGGCAACATACATATTTATATCAAAGTCAGTGAAATATGGCAGACTCGCAAAGAAATTTTGATTGTCTTTAGCAATACCAAGGCTTTCAGAATTGTTAGTTTGATGTGAAATAGGGCCTGTCTCTTCTTTATGAGTCTTGTCAATTATTGTAGTTTCCTCAGAACTGATAACGATTCCATCGAATAAATGAGAATCTTCAGAAACATTATCGTTACTTTGATCCAATTCATGCAACTCACTAGGCCTTATCATAATTGTCGAATACGACCAACCTGTAACATACATGCCATTGAGAAATTCTGTTTCTTCATTTAATTTATTATCAAGAAATCTTGCTACGCTATACTCCAATGTATCTATATTCCATATGGGTTTCTCTAGCTTTGCGTACCTACGTGCACCAAAAGGCTCCCTCACGTACAAATTTAATTTCAATTGTTCTGCAAGCCAGCGCAAATGTTCAATTGAAACATCAAATTTTTCTGATGCTTCTTTCAGAGAAATATAATCAGGTTCAGGTAATATCATATAATTTCTCCAGTTTTATTGCTGGTGATAATTTAACATAATGTTCTGTAAGAAGTAAGACTCCACGACCTAAAGACTGATAATGTTATTCAACTTACTTTCCCACTGTTCTAATGCCCTCTGTTTTTCTTTAGCGTATGAGTAACGATTGTAAATGTGTCCTACACTTTGTTTGCGTTTGGTGATGTGATTCTGCAGACGGTCAATCATATCATCGGTTATACCAAGTTCTGCCCACTGAGTCGCTGCGGTTCGTCTAAGGTCATGCGGAGTAAAGTGAGGAATCGCGAGGCGGTCAACAACCTTGCTCTCAGGCGTATGAGGCAAATTGTCTTTAATCCCACATGTTAATGTTCGTACTCCATAAGGCTTGCCGGGATCAGGCGGCGAAGCATTTGGGTCTGCTGGAAAAACCGGTGATTCAAAAATGAATCCATTGGGATTACCTATCAGTTTCTTTGCTAGAGACGTCAGGAATACGCGATGTGGGAGTTTATTTTTGCTTCGAGAAGCCGGTATTTCCCACCAGTCGCCGTCAATTTCGCTCCGTTGCATGCCAATCACTTCCCCAGGACGCTGACCAGTTACAAGAATCAGTTTCAATGCACGTTTAAGGGGTTCACCCATAATACATGAATCCAAATTGTTCCAAAAGATTTTGATCTCATTTTCATCAAGCACACGTTCGCATGGAGTTTCCTTGTTTGGTAGACTCATCATCAGAAAAGGATTCAGCATCACAATGCCGCGTTCGCGAATTGCATAACTAAACATCTTGCGAGTGTATGCCAGTACTCTGTTAGCCATAACAGGTGCACCACGTTTTTTTATCTCGTCAAGAATAAGTACTAAATCTCGTTTCGTTATATCGGTAATTTTCTGTTTACCCCATCGGGGAACAATATTCGCTTTGAGAGCCCGTTCGATTTCTTGCCAACCTCGATTATGCTCTTTTGAATATTTAATATACTCATCGACAAAGTCTGTGACAAAAGGCGTCAACTCCCGCTCTTTCTTAGCCGTATCCTTTTCAAAAAGAGGATCAATACCTTGGTCAATTTTACATTTTGCAGAAGTATGACGTTTTCTGGCTTCGGCAAGCGAAATGGTTCCATATTCCCCTAGATTCAGAAAACGGCGCTTTCCATCGAATGTATACGCATAATAAAATACTTTTGTTCCACTGAAGTAGACTCGTACTCCGAAACCATCCCCCTCCAAGTTGTCTTGAAGACGCTTTTCGGTTTTCATGTTTCGTACTTCCGCATCAGTAAACTTTGATTTTACACGTTCTGATTTCATTCATCCCTCGCAATTACCATACTTGCAAGTATGGTAGATAGTATGGTAGATGTAATTGCGGTTAATTGTGATAAACCATGAAATGCTAGTGATGGTAGATTAACGTAACTGCAAGGAATGTCAAATGATTAAATATGGAAATGAAATTGTATGGTAAGCTATGAAGGAGTACAATCACTGACTTTTAATCAGGTGGTCGTTGGTTCGACCCCAACGCGGCTCACCAAACATTCAAGGGACTTACGTTAAATCGTAAGTCCCTTTTTTGTTGTCTTGTATCTGCTGCGGTCCATCCACAGATATTTAGCCATATACTACAATCAAATATAGAACTCATTCCGCATTTATGGCACCGGGATATTCTAAAGATGTTTCCGCCTCGTGGAAAGGTTTCTACTACCACTATACCTCCAGTGAATTAGCAGTTTGTATTCTTGCGATTGGTCATGATAATCATGTCTCCTCCAGCATTGATGTCTCGACCGGCTGTTATGTCACACATTTAAACCCCCTTTGTGAAGAATTACACCAAAGCCAGCTCCAGCTTGTGCTTCCTCTTTTCCCAATCCGGCATTACCTTTTCCAAGAGTCGATAAAACTCAGGGCCGTGGTCATGGTATTGCAAGTGACAGAGTTCATGGGTGATGACGTAATCAATGCATTCTTTAGGCGCACGGATCAAATCCGTATTTAGAGTAAGCAGGCCGTTACGGGATAAACTGCCCCAACGTTTTTCCATTCTTCTGACCTGTATGCGCGGTTGAATGTGGCCGAGCTTCTCAAAGACAGGCCAGCACTTGTCGAAGACTTCAATAAACTTGCTCTTGGCTTTATCCAGATACCATTGCGTCAATAATTTTCTGATCGCATCGGCGTCAGACTGTGGTTGCAATTCTATCTGAAAGTAACCGCGTGAAAGCTTAACCACGTTCTTACTGCTTTCACTCACCCTGAGACGAAATTGCCTGCCGAGATACAGGTGGGTTTCACCTCCAACAAATTGTCGTTCAGGGGTTCGCGGTTCAAACTGCCGAAAATAGTGCTGCTGTTTGATGATCCATCGCGCCCGCGTAACAACTTTTTTGCGAATGTCATCAACGTCGGTTCCAATAGGGGCTTTTATGACAACGCTGCTATCTGGAAGCACTTCGATAGCCAGGGTTTTTCTGGCTACGTACATTACTTCAAAAGCAATGGTGTCCTTGCCATAGACAATGCAATGTACCATCTTATGCGGGTCTCCTGCTTTGAGACACTTGCAGGGAGCATTTAATCAAATCGTCCATTTGTTCAACGCTCAGGTCAATGCCTTTTGCACCTTTAACCTCATCGAACAGATAGTCGTCAATGTCGTTTATCACCTGATTCTTGGCATCTTCGTCATCCCAGAATTGCACCTTCCAGTGCCGGTCAAGTATCATCTGAATCGCCAGGGCGATTTCTGCGGAAATGGCTTCGCTCTCTTCCCGGCCAAGATTCTGTTCCGCAAAGAATGGCTTCAGTACGCCAAAGTAGGCCATTGCCTCTTCATTACCGGCCAAACACGCAGGGATATCGTCATGCTGACGAGTAACAACCTTGGTGCGGTACTCCACAGCCTTGTTTAAAAACTCCAGGTCAGAAATACGTTTTGCGCGAAAATCTTCTATGGCTTGCTGAATCAAGCGGGAGAACTTTTCATAAAAGGCCGGATCTTCAGCCATCTTTTCGGTGATAACCTTCTTGGTTGCGTGGGCAATGGCATCAGCTTTGGCGGCTGTTGTCTTGCCATAAACCTCCTGTTCCTCCTTGACCATGTTAAACATTTTGTCATCAAATATATTGACCGGTTCATTGAGCTGAATGACCTCGTTCGCCTGAATATGGGTATCCAGAAGCTTCTTGATTTTCGGTTCATAATCCCGGTAGTCGATGGCTTCCGCATAGCGCAGTTTGACAGCCGCTTTCAGGTTATGGAAACGCTTCAAATCAGCCTTGTAACGCTGAAGCTTTGCCTCATCAGTTGTCATGATGAATGTCTCCGAGGAGACCGCTATTCCCAGGGTCTTGCTATATTCAGCCAATCGTTGATAAAAGCTTTCACGAATGGCATCATCCGCCAAATGTACCTCGTATGCTTCTTCGTCGTAGCTGTTTTTGACCTCCTTGAAGATATCCCATAAATCGGAATAGCACTGGGGAAGCCTGGCAATTGCATCATTTATTGAAACCAGGCTCCCTTTCAGGTCATCTTCGTCAAATCCTTCAAAAACAGAGTACATGGTCAGAGCTTTGTCCAGTTCACCAAGCAGCCCGACATAATCGACAATAAAGCCATATTCCTTGTCTTCGCAAAGCCGGTTTACACGGGCAATAGCCTGCAACAATGTATGTTCTTTCAAGTCTTTGCACAGATACATAACCATATTGCGGGGAGCGTCAAAACCCGTCAGCAGCTTACTCACTACAATCAGAATTTCCGGCTCTGAGCCAAACTTGAACTGGTTGATGATCTGCTTGGTGTACTCCTCTTCGTTGCCATAGCGTTTCATCATCTTCAGCCAGAATTTAATCACTTCATCGGTTGGTTCGTCATCGGTCTCCTCGTATCCCTCACGGGCATCAGGGGGAGAAATAACAACTTCAGAGGTCACAAACCCAATCGCATTGAGATGTTCGTGATATTGCAAAGCCGCTGCTTTGCTTGGTGCCACCAGTTGCGCCTTGAATCCCGTCCCTTGCCAATTAGCCCGGAAATGTTCACTGATATCAAAGGCGCGCATGTAGATTACTTGCTCCGCCTTGTTCAACATTGAGGCTCTGGCATATTTCTTCTTCAAGTCGGATTGCTGCTCTTTCGTCAATCCCTGGGTATGCCGTTCAAACCAAAGGTCAATAGCGGCTTTATTCTGTTCCATCTCGACATAGCGGCCCTCGTACAGTAGCGGCACCACGGCTTCATCTTCTACCGCTTGTCTGATGGAGTAGTGCGGTTCAATCAAGTCTCCGAACTTGTCAAAACTGTTCTTTTCCTTTTTCAGTAGGGGCGTTCCGGTAAAGCCGATGTAACAAGCATTGGGAAACATCTGCCGCATACGGGCAGAAAAACCGCCAAAATTTGTGCGGTGGCTTTCATCTACCAGCATGAAGATATCAGGTGATTCATCCGAGAATTTTCTGATATTGAGAGCCTTATCAAACTTGTGAATCAGGGTCGTGACAATAGATGCATTGTTTTCGGCAACAAGTTCCATCAGGTGCCGACCGGATGTTGCCCGATTGGGATCAAGGCCACAAGCGGCAAAGGTGTTGCCGAGTTGCCGATCAAGATCATCACGATCTGTTACCAGTACAATGCGAGGATTAGTGACCAGCGGATCAAGCGCAAGATTTCGTGCCAGCATAACCATAGTCAACGACTTACCGGAACCCTGGGTGTGCCAGATCATTCCTCCTTTGCGGCGACCTTCATGGTTCAAATCCCTGATACGTTCCAACGTCGATTTGACAACAAAGTATTGTTGATACCGGGCAATCTTCTTGATACCGCCGTCAACCAGCGTGAACTTGTAGGCAAGCTCCAACAAGCGTTCAGGACGGCATAGGCTGTAGAGGGTTTTGTCCTGTTCTGTGACCAGCCGTTCTCCTTCGGCCTCATGGTCATCAAAAAACTTTCGGGCCGGGGCAAAATCGCCACTGAATAACAGTTTCTTCTTGTCTGTTGAGAGAGGAGTGTTCACCAGACTGGCAACGTCTCCTTCTTTATCTCGCAGCTCTTTCCAAACTCCCCAGAACTTGGCCTGCGTCCCGGTGGTTGCATACTGTGCCTCATTTTTATTGGTAGCGAGCAGCAGCTGAGAATAGGTAAACAAGCGGGGGATGAACTCATCGCTCTGGTTTCTGACCATCTGAGAAACGGCCTGTTCCAGCTTTTCTTTGGGGGATTTACATTCGATGACTGCCAGGGGGATACCATTGACAAACAGAACAATATCCGGTCGAGCCTTTTCCGTACTGCGGGTACGCTCAACATTGAACTCTGCGGTTACATGAAATACGTTGCGGCTCCATTCACGCCAGTTGATGTAATTGAGGTTGAAGCTCTTGGAATCACCTTCGATTGACTGTTCCAGAGCAGTGCCCAGCGTAATCAGATCGTAGATAGATTCATTGGTTTTCAGCAGGCCGTCGTACTTGACGCTTTTCAGCTTCTGAATGGCAGTCTGAATGTTCTCTTCACTGAACAGATATTCACGGCTTCTGTAATTGATCCGGTTGATTCGTTTCAGTTGCTCACGGAGGATACCTTCAAGCAGCACATTCCCGGTTTTGCCCTGACGTTGAGCAAGAGCCTGTTCAGGAGGTAGATACTCGTAGCCCATGTTGATGAGGAGTTGCAGGGCTGGTATTTGGGAGAGATATTTTTCATTGAAATGGAAACTGTTCATTGCGCGGCCTCCTCACCGGTTTTTACCCGCCACACCCCGGTCAACAGCCTCTGCATCAACCCGCGCTTCTGCCTGCGATAGGCTTCAGCCTGCCTTTTCAGCAAATTAATTTCCTGTCGGGCGGTATCGAGGGCTTCGGCGATTTGTTTTTGTTCCTCAAGTGGTGGCAGCGGTATTGGCAGTTTGGCAAACTCGTTCCACCTCAAACTGCCGCGTCTGTCAACTGATGAGCTGGTATTGATCTGGAAGATATGAAGGTAGGTTATTGATTTAAACACCTTGTAAAGATAGCCGTCATCTATCGTGTTGTCCGTTTTGAAGACAGTGTACATCGGACTGACCAAGCCTTTGTCGTACAAGTCTTGATAGCCGATGGAACCTTCCTCAATGTGGTTAGTCGCATAGGCGAACTGGCCCCTAGACACCACTTTGTAGGGCGTTGTGTCCAGGCTGAAGATCTGCTTGCCGAAATATGACAGCGAATCAACCAAGCCATCGTACTTGGTGCAGGAAAGGACTGTGATATTTTCTCTGGAATTATTGGTGGTTTTGACTTCTTTAGCGACGTTGCCGATTTTCACGATTTTCCAGTGGTCTGGCACGGAAAACCATTTGGTTCTTTTTGAGGTATTGGGACTTGCGTTGCCGAAGAGGAGGTTGGCGGAAAGGGACAAATATTGCCTCTCCTTAGCAGCAATCAGCCGCTTGGTCTTTTCGATGGCCTCATCCCAGGTGGAAAGCAGGTTGGCAATGGCAGTTTGCTCTTTCGTACCAGGAATATTAAGAACCATTTTCTTGTACGCACCAACATTGAAATGTTTAAGCGCAAGCCCGCCTTGTGTTGCCGTTATCTGTCTCTTACCATTTTCAGAGTTTGTAAAAAGACAAAGATAGTCAGGTGAAATGATATGTTTTTTTGGTCGTGCAAAAACAATATCTATGCAGTTTGACCCAGCAAATTTACTTGTCACAACACAACATGTTCCTGGAGCACCAGAGCGTACAACAAGAACATCTCCGGTTTTCAACTCTGATTTTTGGTTTTTCTTATGACCTTCAGAAGAAATATAAACCCAGTCCCTATCATTGATTCGGCCATTTCCGACGTTTGCAGATCGGAATGTTTTTACACCACAAGCCTCATCTGTATAGTATTGAGCTGGCTGAATGACTATTCCAACACTTACCTGTTCGCAAGCATCATCTACAGTAATACTTCTCCAGCTTCTACATTGTTTTTCGGCACTCATTTCCCCACCCTCCACTTTTCAACTGCCATTATCCGCAGATTACGCAGATGGACGCAGATTAACGGCATAAAATAATTTGGTTTGTCTTTATAATCGATTCAAAAATCAGGTTTCAATCTGCGAAAATCTGCGGACAGATTATTTCGTTTGCCCAACCGGCTTCGATGGGAACCATCTCGTGCATATCCACGAAATGGTTAGCCACGCTTTTGAATTTCAGATCATTTTTGTGACATCACGAAAATGATAAACGTTTCCTATTCAAGACCAATTTCGCGACGTCACGAAAATGGTTGTAATGAACCGTCAAATATCATTTGACAGTTGCCATTCGTTATTTAACTCACAAGGATCACTTGTCAGTTACCGTTCAATATCCTCTCCATGATCCGCAGATTTCGCAGATTCACGCAGATTAAGGACAAGGCGTTTGTATTGCAGGCTTGTTGAGCCGAAATTTATTAGAAGCCCCTTGGTGATTCCTGAAGCTTTCAGATAGTTAATTACCTGGGCTTCTTCAGTGCCAGTTATTTGCTGTAATGCCTTTAACTCGACAATGACTGAATCGAAACAGATAAAATCCGCTTTGTAAAATGCCTTGAGTGGTTGCCCTCTATACAAGACAGGCAGTTCTTTCTCCCGCTCGTAGGGAATCTTGCGAAATTGAAACTCCCGCTCAAGAGCCTCCTGATAAACAGCCTCCAGAAACCCATGTCCCAATTCACCATGAACAGCCATAGCCGCACCGATTACGGCGTACGTCTCTTTATCCGTAACGGTTTTATCTGCGCTAATCTGCGTAATCTGCGGATTCATCGCTCAATCTCCTTAAGCATTGCCGCCATCCGCGCCCGCACTTCAACCAGTTCCTTTTCCAGCTGCTCTATCTCAACCTGGACGGCATCAATGTCGATTTCGGCCTCTTCTTCAAAAGTGTCCACGTAACGGGGAATGTTGAGGTTGAATTCGTTTCCTTTGATTTCGTCGATACTGGCAATGTGTGCGTATTTATCAACATCCTGTCGAACATCGACCGTTGCGACGATCTTCTGGATATGCTCATCTGAAAGAGAGTTTTGGTTCTTCCCAGGCAGTAATTCACGGCTTGCGTCAACAAAGATCACATCCTTTCTGTCCTGGTTGACTCCCCCTTTTTCCCGGCTTCTGTCAAAGACCAGGATTGCCACCGGAATCGAGGTGGTTGGAAACAGATTGCCAGGTAAACCAATCACGGCATCTAGCAGGTTTTCTTCTATGACTTTCTCTCGGATACGTCCCTCGGCAGCTCCACGGAACAGAACGCCATGCGGCACGACTACTGAGATACGCCCCTCTTTTTCCAGCGCAGCTTCAATCATGTGACTGATAAACGCCCAATCACCCTTAGACTTTGGCGGAACACCCCGCCAAAAGCGGTTGTAGCGGTCACTCTCGGCTTCATCAGCACCCCACTTGTCCAGTGAGAATGGCGGATTGGCAACGACGCGGTCGAATTTCATCAACCGGTCGTTTTCTACCAGCGCAGGGCTGACAAGAGTATCGCACCATTCAATACGCGCACTGTCGGCTCCATGAAGAAACATGTTCATTCGTGCTAATGCCCACGTGCTGCCGTTGGATTCCATACCAAAGAGGGCAAAATTTCGATCCCCAACTTCAAGAGCTGCTTCAATCAATAGCCCTGCAGAACCACACGCCGGATCGCAAATACGGTTGCCTGGCTTTGGTTTAGCCAACTTAGCCACCAGTTCAGACACTTTATGCGGCGTGTAGAACTCTCCGGCCTTTTTCCCGGCATCAGTTGCAAAACGTTCAATGAGGTAGATATATGTGTTGCCGATTACATCTTCTGAAACGCGGGACGGACTCATATCAAGTTGTGGCTTATTGAAATCCTCCAGTAACGTTTTCAGGCGTCGGTTTCTGTCCTTGGTTTTCCCAAGGTTGGCTTCACTATTAAAGTCAATGTTGCGGAAGACCCCTTCGAGTTTTGTCTTGTTGGCTTCCTCTATGGCATCCAACACAATATTGATGAGTTCACCAATGTTAGCCGCGCCACGTCGTTCATTAAGACTGTAGAAATCAGCCAGGAAACGATCTTCTACCTCTCCGGTGTCATGGTTCTTTAATTCGGCATACGGAAGAACAAAACGTTCCCGTTCCAGTTTGCGACGGATGCGGATATCATCATCACCGTACTGTTTGCGGTATTCATTGTAACGATCCTTCCACGAATCGGAGATGTATTTCACAAACAGCATAACCAGGATGTAATCTTTGTATTGTGCCGGATCAACTACTCCGCGAAACGTGTCGCAAGCCGCCCATGCTGCATTGTTAATATCTTTCTGGTCTATTTTCTCGCTCATTTATTCATGCTCCTTCTGCCAATTGAAGTAATGTACCGATAATATGTTGGCTTCGTTTTTCGGCCAGTTTTTTCATGATGTCCTGTTCTTGTTCCGCCAAAGACGACAACTCTGAGATTAGTCGCTGCCGTTCCAACGAGGGAACTAATATTTCCAGGTTTTCCAACGACTGCTTACTAATCATCTTGAGTGCAGTGCCCTCTGAGCAACTTGTTAAGTAAGTCTGAGCTGGTTGCTGATTGATATACCAGTTAAGGTACTCAGGCATCACAATGCTGTAGTTGCATCTAATACGAAGCAGAGGCGCAGCCAGAACTGCGGCATCGAGTTCGTCCAAAAGTATTGCGGAGTTTGTTACCAGTCCCCGCGAACGAAAAACGATATCGCCAGCTCTCAATAGGTGGTGTTCTTTTGGTATATCCATATCGACTTTTACCAATTCATCACAGCAAACACGATTTGCACTTGTAAGGTCTTTCATCTGAATAACAGAAACTGCACCATTTTCCAGCGATTCAAGCCTCGAACGAAATGAGTAGCCTGCCTGAATATCTGCGATCTTTCCTAATTCAATTCTCATGATTTTCCTGTGCCAGTAATATCGTTACTGTAAATCTAAGCCTTGCTGTGGTTTTTGTCAAAGTGTATTTGCAAAAATACTGTTATTGCATTTTGATATGACTTTCGTGGTCAAATGGGTTTTGAATTATGGAAAATGTTCCCATTTCAATATATAGTGCAAACCCCGCTGAAAAGATGGCACTGCATGAAGTACCGGCCCGGGTCAATAATCCCAAATTTGATAGCCCAGCCTGTATAGTAAGGACATGAGCACATAGGAGGCACTATGGTCACAAAATCAGATATACCGAAGCCTACGTTACCCACCGATATACCTGACGACTATTTTCGATTCCATCTTCCCCATGTGCATCTTGGGTCGGTGTTCGGGAATGACTGGTTTGCATTGAAAGCAGAAAGTTTTGCTCGTTTTTTCGGTACCCCGGAATGCCTCTTATGATAGACCACAACAGGCTCATTACTACTTTTATTGATCTCTGTGCGATAGATTCTGAACCGACCGGTGAACGGTTGATGGCTGACCGGTTGACGGAGCTGCTCACGTCACTCGGTTTTGTTGTTTCGGAAGATGACACCGGAAGGAAAATCGGTGGTAACGCCGGAAACATGTATGCACGACTGGAAGGCACCGCTGCCGGGGAAGCATTGCTCTTCTCCTGCCATATGGACCGGGTTGTTCCAGGTGTGAATGTCAAGCCGCGCATTGAAGGAGATTACATCGTCAGTGATGGTACTACCGTACTCGGCGCAGACGATGCTTCAGGGTTGGCCGCTCTGCTGGAGGGACTCACGGTACTGAAAGAAAACGGGAGAACTCATCCGACGATCGAGCTGGTACTAACCGTCGCAGAAGAGTTATCCCTGGTCGGTTCCAAACATTTCGACACAACTCAGGTCACCTCACGGATCGGTTTTGTTCTCGATGCAGGCGGTGATGTCGGGGAAATTGTCCTGCAAGCACCGGAGCACATAAAATTCACCGCCGTGTTTCATGGTCGTAGTGCCCACGCCGGTTTTGCCCCGGAGCAGGGAATCTCAGCGATTCAGATTGCGGCTTCGGCTATCAGCCGAATGGGATTGCTCCGCATTGACGCAGAAACAACCGCCAATATCGGCAGCATCTCGGCAATCGGCCCGACCAATATTGTGCAAGACCGATGTGAGCTGCAAGGCGAAGTCCGGTCACTGGTCCCAACAAAAGTTCAGTCACATATGGCAACTCTGTCCGGCGTTATGCAAGCCGCTGCTGCCGAATATGGTGGTTCAGTATCCATCGAGACCGCCACGTCCTACCAGGCATATCAGCTGCGAGAAGACAGCGAACCTGTTCGCAGGGCGGCCCAGGCCGCAGCAGATATCGGTGTACCGGTTCGCTTCAAAGCAACCGGCGGTGGTTCTGATGCCAACTATTTCAATAGCCGGGGATTACCAACCGTGGTACTCAGTTGCGGTTACGAGAAAGTTCATACGACAGCAGAGCGGATTCCCGTGAAACAGCTGGTTCTGTTGACGGAATGGGTACTCGCAATTATTAACACGCGTCTTGATGCTTGAGTACTGAGAACGTATGCGGAAGCAGTAGTGATTGACCTACGTGGAGTTGAAGTGTTTGCCTGAACGGCTAAGGAAATTGCAGAGAAAATGAATAGACTATTGATCTTATTATGCCTTGCAGCAACAGTATCCGGGTGTACCGCCAAGGACTGGCGAACTGCAACGCGAGAATCAGCCGGAATCGCTCCAGACCCGGCTGTTGTTAAAGAAGCGGTTGTGCAGGCATATGCAGCCCCCACATGGGGATGGCGCGGTTGGTTCGCCGTGCATACCTGGATATCGGTA
>JAYTVV010000205.1:0-5055 GCA_043743795.1 Geobacteraceae bacterium | reverse complement strand
GTCCTGTTTAACGGGGCGATTGAGTGTCGACTGCTCAAATATGAGCTGTACTAATTCCAATTTCAAATCAAAGATGCCATCAAGGCGGCAAGGACTGAGGCGACGAAGACATACAATCAGTATGCTGAGGAGCCGAATACGAGCCAACGAAGATGGGGCTTTGATCTGGAATTGGTATAAAAAGGAATAATATGACGATCAGATGGTATCCGGGACATATGGGCAAAGCCCAGGAAAAGATGGCTGAAGCTATTCGCAAGATCGATGTGATTATCGAGGTGCTTGATGCGCGTCTCCCTTCTTCCAGCTCAAATCACCAACTGGAAGAGATGCGCCGTAATAAGCCGTGCATCAAGGTATTGAACAAACATGATCTCGCCGACCCTGCTGTTACCAAGGCCTGGGTGCGCCATTTTGAGCGCGAGTCCGGAGTATGCGCCCTGCCGCTGTCAGCCAGGGTACACGCCGACGCAAAACAGCTGATTAAACTCTGTCAGAAAACCGTACCGCATCGCGGCCGGCCGGGATGGCCGCTGCGGGTAATGATTTTCGGTATACCTAATACCGGCAAATCAACCCTGATCAACACTCTGGCAGGAAAATGTATTGCCAAAGTCGGCGACAAACCGGCTGTCACCACGTGTGGGCAACAGATTGACCTCAAAAACGGCATTGTTCTGTCCGACACCCCCGGCATCCTCTGGCCGAATATGGACGACCAGGACGTCGCCTATCGCCTTGCAACCAGCGGGGCAATCGGTGCAAGCGCGCTTGACTACACCTGCGTCGGGCTTTTTGCCGCCGAGTATATGATGAAGAGATATCCGGAGATGCTGAAGCTACGCAACAAAGTGACGGAGCTGCCTGAAACACCGTCAGAAATGCTTCTGCTGATCGGTCGACGTCTGGGATGCCTTATGGCTGGAGGGGAGATTGACATACATCGCGCGGCAGAGGCTTTTTTGCGGGAGCTGCGGGCGGGGAAGCTTGGACGGATCAGCCTTGAAGAACCAACGCTGGCTGCCAGCATCACAGTTTCTGATGAAGGCACCAGCGAAAGCTCTTTACTGCAGGTTACCGCTTGAACTTATGACAGAACAGACAGCGGTTCTTGGCAGGATGGTTGGGGGGAAACGGCACGCCTTTTTCTTTGTGACACGGCTCGCAATAGACCTCGGCAGCCTTTTTATCCGGTTTAAAGAAGGCACGCTTAAAGATTGAAGCATCCGGGCCGGGAGCGTTCTTGAATGCTGCGTCATATGAGATTTTATGCATTTCGTTTTGTGGCACCAAAGTCGTTTTTTCTTTGCCTGAAATACCAATAAAAATCCCCAGGACGACAACGACAACGGCAATAAACATCCAATCACGCTTATCAATTTTCATGAAAACAATTCCTTTGAATATCAGTCAGATTTTATCAACGAAAAATAAATCACTACGCAGCCGACGAGCAGACCACCGCCAATAAATGGCAACATTGATGACACGGAAAGATCATCTCCCGGCACGGGCATAGCGTAGCGCATGATTATGGCGACACAAAACATCGCAAACAAGCTGAGCAGCGCTGTTTTTGAACGTTTGACAACCCCGAAAAAAAAGATGGCGATAATCAGTATGAGGACCAGCGGGTGAGAAAACACCTGTTTGACACTCAGATGCTGCATGGTTTCAATCAGATTGGTCGTTTCAAACGGGCGAAGCGTTTCAGTAGTCTTCTCAACCAGCTGTTGCTTATTCATGAATCACCCCAGCCCCTTATAAGCAGTCTACCTGCCCTTCCGACAATCTCTTCAGTCCGTCACCGCAGACATAATTTATACATGTATCAAAATAAACCTGAATTGGTCCTGAATACTAAAATAGTTTAGCATCTTAGGCAAGAAATAAATGGGCCCGCTTGTGCAGCGGGCCCGGTAAAAATCAGCTTATAAAATCCATTACTTTATCAAGAAATCCTTTTTTCAGCGGATGGACATCCTCACCGCTTATTTTAGCAAATTCCTCCAGGAGTTCTTTTTGCTTTTTGTTGAGGTTGGTAGGTGTTTCAATTCTGATAACGACCAATTGGTCACCACGTCCATACCCTTGCAATGAAGGAATACCCTTACCTTTCAAGCGATATATTTTCCCGGATTGGGTGCCGTCCGGTATTTTCATGGCAACCTTGCCGTCCAGAGTAGGAACTTCAAGCTCACATCCGAGCGAAGCCTGAATGAAACTGATCGGGATTTCACAGATAACGTTATTATCCTCGCGTTGGAAGATGGCGTGATCTTTAACATTGATCGCAACATAGAGATCGCCGTTAGGACCTCCTTTGCCCTGTCCCCCTTCACCGGTCACCTTGAGCCGTGAACCGGTCTCAACGCCGCCGGGAATTTTGACAGAGAGCGTCTTGGTATCTTTTGTAGTCCCTTTGCCGCGACAATCAGGACAAGGATCATCAATCACCTTGCCTTCGCCGTTACATTGTCCACAGGTTTTGCTGACACTAAAAAAGCCCTGCTGATAACGTACCTGCCCAGCACCACGACAGGTCGGGCAGACCTTCGGATCCGTACCCGGCTTGGAGCCGGAACCGTTGCAACTGGCGCAACGCTTTGCAAACGGGACTTCAATCTTTTTTTCAACACCGAAGGCAGCCTCTTCAAAGCTGATTTCCATATTATAAAGCAGATCGTCGCCGCGCCTCCCCTGAGTACGCCCACGCCCCGCGCCTCCACCTCCGAAGATATCACCAAAGATATCACCAAAGATGTCACCGAACGGAGTGCCTGCACCAAAGCCACCACCCGAAAAGCCCCCGCCTCCGGAAACACCGGCATGGCCATACTGATCATACTGGGCACGTTTCTGAGGATCAGAAAGAACCTCATATGCCTCAGTAGCCTCTTTAAAGCGATCTTCGGCAGCTGTATCGCCAGGATTCTTGTCAGGGTGGTGCTGGATCGCAACCTTTCTGAAAGCCTTTTTTATTTCAGTTTCAGAGGCATTGCGATGTACTTCGAGCACCTCGTAATAATCACGTTTATCGCCGTTTGCCACAATAAGTTCCTTTATATCTTGAAATGCGTGTAGGGGCGGATCTGAAACCCGCCCCTACAGTGCTGAACCGGTAAACCACCGGTTTATTTTTTCTCTTCTTTTACCTCTTCAAAATCGGCATCGACAACCTTGTCGTCTTTCGGCTTTGCGGAACCTGCCTGCTCTGCTCCGGCGGCCTCGCCTTCAGCGCCTTCTTTCTTGGCATACATAGCTTCGGCAAGTTTATGAGAAGCCTGGGCCAGTTCGTCAGTGGCTTTTTTAATGGCTTCGGCGTCTTCGCCTTCCATCAGTTTTTTAAGCTCAGTCAGTTTATTTTCAATATTCCCTTTTTCAACTGCATCAATTTTGTCGCCATGTTCTTTCAGTGACTTTTCGGTGGTGTAGACCATGCTGTCAGCATGGTTACGGGCTTCAATCGCTTCACGCTTTTTCTTGTCCTCGTCGGCATGCGCTTCAGCATCACGCACCATCTTGTCGATCTCTTCCTTGGACAGGCCGGAAGATGCCGTAATGCTGATTGACTGTTCCTTGCCGGTGCCAAGATCCTTGGCAGATACGTGCACGATACCGTTGGCATCGATGTCAAATGTCACCTCAATCTGCGGCAGACCACGGGGCGCTGACGGGATACCGGAAAGTTCAAAGTTTCCAAGTGTCTTGTTATCCCGTGCCATTTCACGCTCTCCCTGCAGAACGTGAATTGAAACAGCCGGCTGGTTATCGGCAGCAGTTGAAAAGACCTGGCTCTTGCGGCAGGGAATAGTGGTATTTTTCTCAATCAGTTTAGTCATAACACTGCCCAGCGTTTCGATGCCGAGCGAGAGCGGCGTAACGTCGAGAAGCAGAACATCCTTGACATCGCCTCTGAGAACGCCGCCCTGGATACCGGCACCAATGGCAACGACTTCATCCGGATTAACGCCTTTATTCGGCACTTTGCCAAAAATATCTTCCACGCACTTCTGAACTGCCGGCATACGGGACATACCACCGACCAGTATGACTTCATCTATCTGGCCGGCAGTCAGCCCGGCATCCTTCAGGGCGGTACGGCAGGGGCCTTCAAGCTTCGCAAGAAGTCCGGCGCAGATGGACTCAAGCTTGGCACGCGAAAGTTTCAGGGTCAGATGTTTTGGACCAGTGGCATCAGCAGTAATGAAAGGAAGATTGATATCAGTTTCAACCGAACTGGAAAGTTCACACTTGGCCTTTTCGGCGGCTTCTTTAAGGCGTTGAAGAGCCATCTTGTCGCCGCGCAGGTCAATACCCTGATCTTTCTTGAACTCATCGGCAATCCAATCGATAATCAGCTGGTCAAAGTCTTCACCACCCAGAAAGGTGTCGCCGTTGGTCGATTTAACTTCGAATACGCCGTCGCCCAGTTCCAGAATGGAAACATCAAATGTTCCGCCGCCAAGGTCGAACACGGCGATTTTCTCGTCTTTTTTCTTGTCCAGACCATATGCCAGCGCAGCAGCAGTCGGCTCGTTAATAATGCGTAATACATTCAGGCCGGCAATTTTACCGGCATCTTTAGTTGCCTGACGCTGAGAATCGTCAAAGTAGGCAGGCACAGTGATAACGGCATCCGTTACAGAAGTACCCAGATAGTCTTCAGCGGTCTTCTTCATTTTTTGCAGGATCATTGCCGAAATTTCCGGAGCGGAATAGCGTTTGCCGCGGACTTCCACCCAGGCATCGCCATTATCGGCTTTGACAATTTTAAACGGTGAAATAGCGATGTCTTTTTTAACGGCCTCGGTATCATACTTACGGCCGATCAAGCGCTTGATCGAGTAGAGGGTATTTTCCGGATTAGTGACTGCCTGACGCTTGGCCTGCTGACCAACCAATCGCTCGCCGCTGTCAGAAATAGCGACCATTGAAGGTGTTGTGCGTCCTCCTTCGGAGTTGGCTATAACAATCGGTTCGCCACCCTCCATGATTGAAACACAAGAGTTGGTTGTTCCGAGATCGATTCCAATTACTTTACTCATGACGTGT
>JAYTVV010000204.1:0-1877 GCA_043743795.1 Geobacteraceae bacterium | reverse complement strand
AGAGTCATTTGAAATCGACGACATGCACAATCTAGATATTTTTCAAAGAACTTATGTTGTTACAGAAAACCAAACTCAATTATTCCGGCCACTAGTGATCCACGATATTGTATTTCAGTTTGACCACCAACAATACCTGAGCAAAATTGACTTATGGATATCAAAGCTGCAAACGTTTGCGGGAGACAAAGTTAAGGCAGAAATCGAAACACATATACGAGATGAGCACAGTACTTTTGGCTGGATACTACAAGGAATGATAATAAATGCTGGCTTTGTTGTGGAAAAATTTAAGTGTGACGATGAGTTTGTTGCTGAATATGTGTGCCGCAAGATCAAAGAAGTAGATTTTGAAGAGGCAGTATAACCACGAGGCGGCACGCAGGCGCCGACGCGCGAGCCTGTAAAATAGATTGTGTAAATGGCCAAAATCGGTTGAAATCCCCAACTGGAGGAACCGATGGCCACGACCGACGAATTGCTTGATGCACTGATGAAAGACTACAAGAAGCCCGAAGACCTAATTGGTGAGAACGGGCTTCTGAAGCAACTCACTAAACGCCTTCTGGAGCGGGCGATGCAGGCCGAGATGACGGATCATCTTGGCTATGAGAAACATGCTCCCGCAGGTAAAAAGACCGGTAACTCCCGTAACGGCGGCTATCAGAAAACCGTCAAGGGTGAGTTTGGCAACCTTGACGTATCAGTCCCCAGAGACCGGAACGCAACCTTTGATCCGGTGATTCTTCCCAAGGGAGAGAGCCGCTTTACCGGGTTCGATGACAAGATCATTTCCATGTACGCCCGTGGGATGACCACCCGTGACATTCAAGGGCATCTGGAAGAGATTTATGGGGTGGAAGTATCACCAACCCTGATCTCTCAGGTTACCGAAGCGGTAACGGAAGAAATCAAGCTCTGGCAGAGTCGCCCGCTCGATGAGGTATACCCGATTGTCTACCTCGATGCCGTCCGGATCAAGGTGCGGCATAACGGACAGGTAATCAACAAGGCCGTCTACCTTGCCATTGCCGTCACCATGGAGGGGGTCAAGGAAGTCCTCGGCATGTGGGCGGCAGAGACCGAGGGAGCCAAGTTCTGGCTCCAGGTTGTCACAGAACTGAAAAACCGTGGCGTGAAAGATATCTTCATCGCCTGTGTGGACGGCCTCAAGGGTTTTCCCGAGGCAATTGAGGCTGTTTATCCTAACACCCAAGTCCAGCTCTGTATTGTGCACATGGTGCGTCACAGCCTGAATTACGTCTCCTGGAAACAGCGCAAGGAGGTTGCCGAAGACCTCAAGGCCATCTATCAGGCATCGACCGTACAGCTGGCAGAAACGAACCTGGCAGCCTTTGAGGCCAAGTGGGACGCCACACATCCTACTATCTCCAAATCCTGGCGGAGAAACTGGGAGCGGATTATTCCGCTGTTCTCCTATCCGCCGGAGATTAGGAAGGCGATCTACACGACCAACGCCATTGAATCGCTCAACATGTCGTTGCGGAAGGTCACCAAAAACCGGGGCCACTTTCCCAATGACGACGCCATGTTCAAACTTCTTTATCTGGCATTGAAGAACATCGCCAAGAAATGGACCATGCCGATCAGAGACTGGAAAGCGGCACTGAATCAGCTCACCATCATGTTTGAAGAAAGAATGCCGAATCTATAAAACCGAAAAGCCATTTACACAAAATTATTTACAGGACCATGTGAGGAGTTGGGCTTCATGGATTGGCAAAACCTTTTCCATGCTTTTCAGTTCGAGAAGTATATTGTCGTTCACAACCACGTCCAGACGATAGCCACAGTCGAGCTTTTTATCCTTGTAGACAATAGGAAGCGGCTTTTGACGAACATAGAAGATTCCCCTG
>JAYTVV010000203.1:0-6716 GCA_043743795.1 Geobacteraceae bacterium | reverse complement strand
CGTCGGGGTTCAGTGTGGCTCCGACAGGTGTCCCGGTCGAAGGTAACTCCGTTTCTATCGAACTGTCAGCTGATAGTGCCATGATATCTGCTCCGGGATTGTTTTATGAAGTGGCTTAATCCTTGCTCCACCACGGGTCTGCACACTGAAACGTGCCGTTACCCTATAGCATGATAGCTTTCAAGGTCCTATTTTTTTTCGTTACACATCACAACATCTTCAGGACGATTGACGATTTCATCCGGTTCTGCTAGATTCCCTGCCCCGTTCCGGCTTTGTCGGTGTGAATCCATCCTGACCTCAAAAGTTTCGTACTCTATGACCAAAATTGAACTGATTCAGGAGATTATCACGGCACTTGGCGCTGATCTTGCGGTACTCTCCACTGCTGCCAAAGCGGCGCACGCGGCTGCAACTCATGCAGAATGCCTTCCTGACAACAAGTATGATACCACCGCACTGGAGGCTTCCTACATCGCGCAGGGGCAGGCCAACCGTGCCCAGGAGATTCGGGTGGCGCTGGAAAGCTACCGTACCCTGACGCTGCATGCCTTTGATGACGATACACCTGTCCGGTTGACGGCTCTGGTTACTCTTGAAGACGGGGAAGGGAATGTTAAACAGTTTTTTCTCGGTCCACAGGCTGGAGGTATGAAAATCGCTGCCGGCAGTGGGGAAATTGTTGTTATTACCCCCGGTTCTCCGCTGGGGCGCTCTTTGCTCGGGCTGCGGACCGGCGATGAGGTGCGGGCGGGTGACAGCCCCGCAGCTCCATCATTTACTCTTAGTGCTGTTTGCTAAAACAGGTGCGGCGGTTCATTATATGAAAATAACATTGCTGACTCATTTCAAGGAGTTCGAGAAACGCTCTAATACCGGCCGTCTGGTGGTTGACGTACTGGGAGGTTGTGCCGAACAGGTCCGCTGGGACCGAATGAATCCGCCTGCCCGGTTGGTCGAGGATATTGAGGCCGGAGGCGTTGCGTTGGTTTATCCGGGGGCTGCCAGCGAGAATGACGGTGATTTGAGCGACATCACGCAGATCATACTCATCGACAGCACGTGGCATGAGGCTCGCAAAATTCACCAGAGAAGCCCCTACCTGCAGAAGGTTCGTAGAATCGGGCTGAAAACAGGTGAAAAATCGGTGTATAACCTCAGAAAAAACCAGAAAGAATCCGGATTGTGTACGGCCGAATGTGTTATTGAGATATTGCGACTCGCGGGGAATGTTGCGGAAGCAGAGCAGCTGCAGGAGCGCTTTCTGGCGTTCATCAGGCCGCCCGGGGCAATGCGGGGAGCAGTGCCGGGGCATTAAGTGTGAAGTGATTTCAAAAGGCGGCGTTCAAGTCGCCTTTTTTACGCCTTGAATTTGTTCTCGGTGCCGGATACCAGACGGCTAATGTTTTCATGATGCCTGATTATGACGAGTACCGCGATTAGAAATGTCACAAAGGTTACCGTTTTGCTCCCCCCCAGAAAAAAGACCGCCAGCGGCATGACAGCCGCTGCAGCGATTGACCCGAGCGACACATACCGCCAGACAACCATCAGTCCGGCAAACAGCGCCAAGGCAATGGCAACCGCTGCGGGAGCAAGTGCGAGAAAAACCCCCAGTGCGGTTGCGACACCTTTGCCGCCTTTGAATTTGAGAAAAACAGAAAAAACGTGACCGCAAAAAGCGGCGAGTCCGACCCAGGCGGCGAGTTCAGGCGGGAATGTACTGTATGTCACGAGTACCACGGGGAGCAATCCCTTCAGGCAGTCGCCGATGAGTGTAATAATGCCGACTTTGCGACCGACAGTCCTGTACAGGTTGGTTGCGCCGATATTGCCGCTTCCCTCCTTGCGGACATCGATCCCGTAGGCTTTTCCGAGCAGAAGTCCGGTGGGAATCGAACCGATGAGATAGGCGGTTCCGATAACGATCAGCTGCGCTACTAGTGTTGTCTGGTCTCCCGTCATGGTTTATATCCCCGCAATGATTTTCCACCCGCCTGATTCATTTACCATCTTGAGGTGTTCGGTGCCGTTCAGCGTCATTTCTTTTCCCCGCACCCGCACTTTCATGCGGTAGATGCAGACAGACTCGGCGCCGGTTCCGTCAACGGTTATAGATGGTGTGCCCGCCTCGTATGAAAGTTGTTCGAAATCCTTGAAATTCTTTTCCAGGCTTACTTTGAGCTGAACAGAATTTTTACCCTTGTCGTTGTACTGTGGTGAGATAACGGACATGTAACCGGATATATCCCGCGAGTTCAAAGCCGTGGTGCGAATTGCGAGTGCTTGAATGATGTCACTGTGATTCTTTTCCGGGGCACTGCAGCCGGGTACCAGCAGCAGCGCCACAAACAGCATGCCGGGCAGTCGACCGGACATTAAAAGAATGTATCCATGGCTTTGTTGGCATCGCTAATATATGCGCTGCCGGGGAACTCACGCCCGAGCTGGCCGAATATCTCACGCCCCTTTGTTTTTTGACCATCCTCCAGATACGCCCTGCCCAGATAATAGAGCACTTCATCACGACGCGCAGAGTCGGCAAACATTTTGAGCGATTCTTCGAAGCGGCCGATTGCGGCCTTATAGGCTTCGGTCTTTAGATAAAAGTGGCCGACATACAGTTCGTACTGCAATTGCTTGTCACGACAGTCGCGGTTCATTTCCTGAACTTCTGCCAGCTGGGCACCAGCGGGGTACGTTGCCATATAGGATGCGAACGTCGTCTGCGCGTTTTTCACCGGCGTCTGGTCGGTATCGATACCGTGGATCTGGTTGTAATAGCTCATCGCCTGACGATACAGGGCAAAATCAGCTTGCGGATGCTTCGGGTGCAGTTTGCGGAAGTCCTCATACCCGGCTGCCGATTCGATATAATCCTTGTTCAGGAAGTAGGCATCGGCGATATTCAGCTCAGCCTTTGTCGTAAGTTCAGGGGATTGATAGGTCTCCTTCACCTTTTTCCATTGGGCGATGGCGTCTTCATATTTTCCATCCTGGAAGAACTGCTCCCCCTCTTTATACAGCACATCAGCCGGCTTGTTCATCTGTGGAGCGGTGGCACACCCCTGAAAAAGCGCGGCGGCAAGAATAATAACGGCAATCAATGTAGAGGACGGCTTCATTTTAAATCCTTTTTGAAACGATGGCATTTATACGATTCCTGCCCCGCGCTGATCTGCCAGCAGCTGACCGATAATATCATGGTTAAGCCACACAACCGGCGCAGACGGGTTCCAGGAGCTGTGCAGCATCAACCGACCGGTAGCAAGAAATACTATTCGTGACAATTCAGCACAGACCAGCTGTTTCTGATCGGCATGCATTTCCATCAGTTCAGCAGAACTGGCCAGCATTAGCTCGGCCTGTTCACGGGTATTGTGTTGTGGCCAGGTTGGAAAGTCCACGATATTGTCCAAAACCGGAGATGAAAGGTAGCTGTCTGCACGCTCCAGAAGGTGGGCAACGGTCTCTCCCTCTTTCAGCATTTCCTGACAGCGCGTTTCAAGTAGAGCCGCAATCTGTTCGCCCGCTTCGCGACGGATTGCACTCAGAAGCGGATAGAGTGAAATCTCAACTCCCAAAAAGAGTGCACTGGAGTTTGTCTGAATTTCCGGACAATTGTAAACGGTAGCCGGGATTCCTTTTGCGGTGGCTTCAGATGCGATGTCTTCAAGACGCATCTTCGCGAACCCTTGTACATAGGGTGTATACGACTGCCAGCAGTATTTACCGTTCACCAGCACTCCGGTACCATGATAGCCATATGCCGAGTAACAGACACGGGTTCCGGCGTTGGCATTTCGCTCGCGAAGAGCTGCAGTGCCCTCGATCAGATAACGAAACGTGTCAGCGGTGACTTCGTTGAAGCTGATATTGCAGAGTTGGCCAAGCGGGCTGTTCCAGAAAACCTCTGATGCCATATATTTCTCGCCGGTGCCTTTGAAAATCCGGTTTAAAAGCGGCATAAAGACGCGGGCACGCGGGATGCCTCCCGCCATGGAATGGGCAAGGAGGATGTTGACGTTTGCCGGTATGCGCTTGATCAGCTCCGCCTGGATCTGTGCCAGATGAGCGCGAAAGCGGGCGGTCCCTGCAGCACACGCTGTTTCAACACTCCCTTCGATGAAGCTGATAGCGGCAAAATCGTCCGGACGTGCTTTTTTCAGCTGTTCCGCCACTGAGGGGACGCCGCCGACACTCTCCATGTCAAAGCCGGCCTCCAGCGGAATATTGATAATCGCTCCCCCGAGGAGTGCTTCTGCTTCAGCCAGCTCATCGGCAGTAAGCGGTCTCAGCGCCCCGTCACTGTCTCTGCGTCCGACCGTCGTGCCGATCACAGTCATACCCACCCGCCTGGCTTCGTCAACCAGACCGTTAGCGTAGCCGCGTCCAAACAGTTCACCAATCAGCACCAACACATCTCCGGCTTTGTATCCGGATGGATCGGGCAGCCGCTGCAGTGGTTTATATTCCGTCATGTAATCCCCCGAATTCGATAAAATAAGCCACCTTTTTAGCATGAATTGCACCCTCATGTGTACATAAAAAGCTGCCGTGACACAAGGTGCGATTCATGCTAGTGTGATACAAAACCCCGGGAGCGTATTTTACGTGAATAATGACCTGATTCTTCTTGGCCACGGCAGCGGTGGCCGGCTTTCGCACCAGCTGCTTGATGAACTGATCATACCGATTGTCAGCGGCATAGCATCTTCGGGGCAGAATGATGCTGCCTTGCTTGAGGCTATTCCCGGACGGATTGCATATACGACCGATTCTTTTGTTGTTGACCCGATATTTTTTCCAGGCGGTACCATTGGTAGTCTGGCGGTTCACGGCACCGTTAATGATCTGGCGATGATGGGAGCCCGGCCGCTCTGGCTGAGTGTCGGGCTGATTATCGAAGAGGGGTTCAGTAAAGCGGATCTGAAAGTCATTCTGGAAGATATGCGCGCTGCAGCAGATGCAGCAGGAGTTGCCATTGTCACCGGTGATACCAAGGTCGTACCGCGCGGCAAGGCTGACAAGATTTTTATCACGACCTCCGGTGTCGGTTCCGTCGACCACGACCTTCCGATTCATGGTGCCAATGCACAGCCGGGAGATGTCATTATTATCAACGGAACGATCGGCGATCACGGCATCGCCGTCATGGCCGGACGTGAAGGGCTTGAAATCGGAACAGAAATAAAAAGTGATTCGGCGGCTCTGAACGGTCTGGTGGCTGATCTGCTTGCGGAGCTTGGTGCCTCCCTCCATGTGTTGCGTGATCCGACCCGTGGCGGTGTGGCGACAACAATTAAGGAAATCGCCCAGCAGTCGGGCGTTGCGATCACCCTGCGGGAAGAGTCGCTGCCGGTCAAGGGAGCTGTGCGGGGTGTCTGCTCTATTCTTGGACTTGACCCCCTCTTCGTGGCTAACGAAGGGAAACTGTTGGCGTTCGTGTCTGCCGATGCCGCAGAAGCAGCCGTGGCTGTCATCAGGAACCACCCCCTTGGAGCCGATGCCGCTGTCATCGGTACAGTGGAGGCCGGTCCGGCCGGTCGGGTTCAGATGGAGACGGTTATCGGCGGCATGCGCTCGGTCGATATGCTTTCGGGTGAACAGCTGCCGAGGATCTGCTGAAATGGCAAAGGATAAAACACCGGTAACCGCTGCTGTACGGGTACTGCGCAGCGAAAAGTGTGTGTTCAGTGATCATCTGTACGACTATGAGGAAAAAGGGGGCACTGCCGCTTCCTCCCGCGAGCTGGGAGTTGACGAGCATGCAGTCATAAAAACATTAGTGATGGAGGATGAAAACCGTACGGCGCTGATCGTGTTGATGCATGGTGATTTGCAGGTCTCAACCAAGGAGCTGGCGCGGGTTATCGGTGTGAAACAGGTGTTGCCCTGTGCTGCAGAAACGGCTCAGAAGCAGAGTGGCTACCTTGTCGGCGGCACGTCGCCCTTCGGTACCCGGCACAAAATGCCGGTGTACATGGAAGAGAGTATTGCCGGCCTTTCAAAAGTATACATCAACGGCGGCAAGCGGGGCTATCTGGTCGGGATGGCGCCTGCTGAGCTTGTCAGGGTGCTGAAACCTCGGATGGTAACCGTCGGCATCCGTTAGAAAAGGGGATTTGTATGATCAGAAAAGCACAAATTGCAGATGTAAAAGATATCCAGAAACTGTTGATGACGTTTGCCAACCGAGGTGACATGCTGTCCCGTTCGCTGTCGGAACTGTATGAATCCCTGCGTGATTTTTACGTTGAGGAAGAAGGGGGTGTCCTGCTGGGGGCGGCGGCACTGCATATCGTGTGGGAGGATCTGGCCGAGGTTCGTTCCGTGGCCGTGTCCGAGGATGCGGGCCGCAAGGGTATCGGCGGGCGGCTTGTGGAATCATGCATAACGGAAGCCAGAGAAATCGGCTTGAAGCGGATATTCTGTCTGACCTATAAGCCGGATTTCTTTGCCAAACATGGCTTTCGTCTGGTGGATAAAGCCGAACTGCCGCATAAAGTGTGGGGTGATTGTATTAAATGTCCGAAATTTCCGGATTGTGACGAAAACGCAATGATACTTGACCTTTAAAATATGAAAGGGCGGCTGAGAGCCGCCCTTTCTTTTTCTGTGTGCGCCCGGCAGGGCGCGTGGGGCGTAAGCCCCATCGAATCAGCCGTGGTAGCTGATTTGTGACTTGGAGGTGCAAGTCCTCTACGGACCCTGAT
>JAYTVV010000202.1:0-2179 GCA_043743795.1 Geobacteraceae bacterium | reverse complement strand
CTTGCTGCTGAACATACAAGGCGACGAAGGCATACAATCAGTATGCTGAGGAGCCGAAGACGAGCCAACGAAGATGGGGCTTTGATCTGGAATTGGTATAACAGAATGTTAAGCGTGGGATACTAATGGAACTATTTGCCGAAGGTCTCAGTAAAGCCTGGAATCTCATCGTCAGCCTCGATGCCGAGGTGCTGGCGGTTACGCTGCTTTCACTGAAAATATCCTGCAGCGCTACGCTTGCCAGCCTCTTTATAGGCATTCCGACCGGCGTTTTTCTGGCATTATCCGATTTTCCCGGTCGCCGTCTTGTCATCAGCTTTGTCAATACCGGCATGGGGTTGCCGCCGGTTGTGGTCGGTCTTTTTGTGACGCTATTCCTGTGGCGCAACGGCCCCCTCGGTTTTCTGGAGATCCTCTATACCCCTTCCGCCATGGTTCTGGCTCAGGCGGTCATCGCCACTCCGATCGTCACAGGGATTACCGTTGCTTCAATCCAGAATCTGCCGGCCAACCTCAAACTGCAGGTGCAAGCGCTCGGAGCCACCAGATTCCAAACGGTATGGATACTTATACGTGAGGCACGTCTGCCGCTTCTCGCTGCGGTTATGGCCGGATTCGGCGGGGTCATTTCCGAAGTTGGTGCGTCTATCATGGTAGGTGGCAACATTAAGGGTCAGACGCGGGTGCTGACGACCGCTACGGTGATGGAGACCGGAAAAGGGAATTTTGATGTGGCTATCGCCCTTTCCCTGATTCTGCTGGTATTGGCCTTCAGTGTAAACTACCTGCTGACGGTCATCCAGCAACGGGAACGACCTCGATGAGCGTTACCGATCCGTTGCTTGAAATAAGTAATCTAACGGTTGTTCGCGGCGGATCGACGGTGCTTCAGATACCGTCGTTTGTTCTCTACGGCAATGAAACTGTCGCCTTGATCGGCCCGAACGGCACTGGAAAATCCAGTTTTTTGCTTGCGCTGGCCGGCTTGCTCCCACTGGAATCCGGAAAAATATTCTTCAAGCAGCGGGCAGTTGTACCAGGATTTGCTTCAACTGAATATCGCAGAAAGCTGGCCATGGTTTTCCAGGAGCCGCTCCTTTTTGACACTACGGTATTCGATAATGTCGCTATAGGGTTAAAACTGCGCCACCTCAGCAGTCGCGAAATCAAAGAACGGGTAAATTCATGTCTGGATCGTTTCCGTATCGCGCATCTTGCTGATCGCTCTGCCCGAAAACTATCCGGCGGCGAGGCACAGCGTACCAGTCTGGCCCGGGCATTCGCAACCAATCCGGAAATTATTCTCCTTGACGAGCCGTTTGTGGCATTGGACCCGCCTGCCAGACAAGCCCTGAGCAACGATCTGGAGCAGGTGCTGAGAGAAACGGGCATTACAGCAATTTTAACGACACACGACCAGATGGATTCGCTGCGACTTGCAGACCGTACGGTGGTAATGGAACAGGGGAGAATTGTTCAGTCCGGCACGCCATCATCGGTACACAACCAACCAGCCAATGAATTTGTTGCCACCTTTGTCGGTATGGAAAATATTTATACCGGCACGGTGAAAGAAGCAGACAACGGACTGTTTTCTGTTTCAGTTTCAGGGCAGACTCTGCAGATCATGGGGGATGGTACACCTCCAGAATCGGTTGTGATATGTATTCGTCCGGAGCATGTAGTTATTTCCCTGACCCGCCAGGAAGCAGCGACAAGTGCCCGAAATATTTTCCCCTGCACGATCTCCAAAATTGTTCAGCTGGGATTGTTTACCATGGTGTATCTAGACTGCGACTTCTCACTGGTCGCTGCAATTACCAACCAATCGCTGGAAAGTCTCGCATTGCAAACAGGCAGCAGAGTCTTTGCTTCGTTTAAAGCAACCGCTGTACATGTTTTACGGAAGAGCTGAAATAGCTTTCAAGAAAAAATACTACAATGAAATCAAGGCAGCATGACCATTGTTATGGTGTCCACTATTGACAGCGCGTCAGTGTTTACAAAGTTATTTTATGCCTAAAAACGCAGAAAACATTTTCTAACTTAATGGCCACGCCGACCGTTGTCATGGCCTTTGTCATGGCCGTTGTCATGATCACGGTCTTCGTAATGTTTCTTCCCTTTTTTATCCTTCTTACCATGATGCTTCTTCTCCATATACACCCGGCGGTCATGT
>JAYTVV010000201.1:0-2552 GCA_043743795.1 Geobacteraceae bacterium | reverse complement strand
AATCAAAGATGCCATCAAGGCGGCGAGGATTGAGTCAACGAAGGCATACATCAGTATGCTGAGGAGACGAAGACGAGCCAACGAAGATGGGGCTTTGATATGGAATTGGCATAACAGGTTTCAGATGTTTTTCGCAACAAAAACAAAACGGCCCGCTGTCACATATTCGTGACAACGGGCCGTTAGTTTTCAATTTCCGGAATCAATTACCCTTTGATCTGTCCCTGAATTCCGATAGTCACTTCGTTGTACGGAATCTGCTTGCCGCTTGCCGCCAGCGCCTGACGGGCCGCTACTGCAATGCCGCCGCAGCAGGGAACTTCCATCTTCAGCACGGTGACGCTCTTCACATCAGACTTGCTGAACAACTCGGTCAGCTTCTGGGTGTAGAAGCTGTTATCATCAAGTTTCGGACAGCCCATCACCACCGCTTTGCCTTTGAGAAAATCTTCGTGATATCCCGCGTAGGCAATCGGAACGCAATCGGCAGTGATCAGCAGGTCGGCTCCCTGGAAATACGCCGCTGTCGTTGATACCAGGTGAAGCTGCACCGGCCACTGGGCCAACTGACTCTGGCGGCTGCCGCCCGGGGCGGATTCAGATGCTGCCTGCGGCGCAGCAAAACTCATGGCGCGGGAACCGGGGCAGCCGCCGCCGTGATGATGGGGTGTTGCGGCCGGGGCGGCAGGAGCCGGCTGATGATGAACCGGGGCAGGCCTTCCCATTGATGCCAGGTGTTTTTCAACCGCTGCCTCGTCAAACTCGTCGGTGTCACGCTCTTCAATATGGATGGCGTCCCGCGGACACTCGCCGAGACAGGCTCCCAGCCCGTCACAGAGGTTATCCGCCGCGAGGACCGCTTTGCCGTCAACCAGCTTGATAGCACCTTCAGCACAGGATGGAACACAAAGTCCGCAGCCGTCACATTTGTCAGCATCAATCGTTACAATTTTTCTCAACATGGTTCATTCTCCCTTTGTGTGGTCTGATCTATTAAAAAAAGTAGTGCCAGAGATAATCCAACCTGCCGTGCATCATCAGCTTTCGCCCCGCATACGCCATGATTTCCCGCACCTTCTCACGGCGCTGCTTGTCATAGCAGTGAATCCGGCAGTTTTTACAGGTCGGTTTTTCGGCTTCCAATGGACATTTCAGCCGTTTGGAAATACCGTACTCCAGAAAAGACGTACACTCCGGACAAAGGCTGCGCTTTCCCAGCCCTTCCGGCAGAACGAGCGGTGCATGCTCTGCGGTGCGATGGTTTCCGGTGCAATACACCTCGACAAATTTCGCGAGCAGTCTGATGTCTTTTTTCTGGCGGCTGGTGATTGTTTCCATGGGTGTACTCTGCCAGATCTACCTTTTATTTACATGACTCAGATCAATTTATCGAATTTTCATGCCGATGGTCGGGGCGGAAACGTATCGTCGCCGGCAGAAGCGCGTTGATCCTGGCGAAGCGGCAGCATAACCGTGAATACGGCACCGTTTCCGGGACTGCTGGTAACCGTAATCTCACCGCCATGGTCACTGACGATACCGTAGGAGACCGCCAGTCCCAAACCGGTCCCCTGTGCTTTCGTAGAGAAAAACGGGGTAAAAAGCCGGCTCATGTCCTCCGCCCGGATACCGCCTCCCTGATCACATACCGTCACGCAAATCCGTTCTCCCGAATCGTCCCGGAAGGCGTTCACCACGAGATCCCCACCCTCCGGCATCGCCTGCAGGCCGTTGACAATCAGGTTGGTGAATACCTGCCGCAACTGGTCCTCGTCTCCTGCCAGCATCACATCCTTTCCCCAGTAACTCCTCACAACCCTGCAGCGCTCAAGCGATATCTGGTGGCCGATCTGATCGAGAATGCCGTCCAGCAGCCCTCCCAGAGAGAAGTGTGACACCCGCTGCATGCCGCTGCGCGAAAAAGCCCGCAGGTTGTTGACGATGCGTCCGATGCGGATCGCCTCCTCCACAATGGCATCCACCTCTTCACGATCTTCCGAACCATCCGGAATAGAGACCTGCAGCAGTTCGGCGTTGCCGCGGATCACCGCCAGCGGGTTGTTTATTTCATGGGCCACACCGGCCGCCAGCATCCCCAGCCCCGCAAGGCGTTCAGACCTGGCCAGCTCTTTCTGGGCGGCCAGCAGTTCCCGGCTCTTCTCCTCCAGTTGTCCGGTACGCTCAACCACCTTCTGCTCCAGGGTTTGGTTCAGCGTACTGACCTCACGGGTCATGGTGTTGAACTCGTCAGCCAGAAGGCCGATCTCGTCATCGCTCCGGACCAGAATCGGCCCGATCAGCTCACCGCTGGCCATACGCCGGGCGGCGTCAGCAAGGGCCCGTACCGGTTGGGCCAGACGGCTGCCGATCCAGGTGGACAGTGTGATGCCGATCAGCGCCACGAACAGCAGTACTCCGGCAAAAATCAGGTTGAGGTTTTTCCTCAAATCCAGCAGCGGCTGTTCCGGCATGCCAACATACAGGGCACCAATCACCCCCCCGGAAGGATCATGGATCGGTTCATAGGCCGAAATAAACCAGTCACTGAGCAC
>JAYTVV010000200.1:0-1983 GCA_043743795.1 Geobacteraceae bacterium | reverse complement strand
CGTTCATCGCCCGTCGTGATTTCAATGACATCATCGCATACTGCCGGATCACCCGTGGCGACCAAAAGGACGTCGTCAAACAGCTTGATTGGTGGACTGATCAGGCACAGCAGCAAGCGCCGGAGCTGCTACCACCCGGACTTACCGCAGAAACCAGGGCGCCGCAACGAAAGAGAAAAAACCGTCGCCGGCGGCGAAATCCACATGCAAAAAGCGGGATGGCGTAACAAGGGGACAAGCACCTTTTTCGGCTATAGTTCCCTTTTTTGATATGCATGTGCCTGCAAATTAGATTGAGGAGTACCTATATGGAATATCAAGTCGGACAACCCGGGCGGATTATCGTGGTCCGCTTCAACGATGGTGATGATATACTGAAAGGATTGGAAACGATTGCCCGCCGGGAAAACCTGCGAGCAGCCTGTTTCAGTATGGTCGGAGGGATCAGAAAAGGTGGCTACGTGGTTGGCCCCGAAACCGAGGCAATGCCTCCGGTGCCGGTCTGGCGCGAACTGACGGAAAGCCACGAGGCAACCGGCTTCGGTACGATCTTCTGGCATGGGGAGCAACCCAAGGTTCACTTTCACGGCGCCTACGCCAAACATGATAGCGTCAGGGCCGGCTGTCTGCGCCGAAACAGCGAAGCATTCCTGGTGCTGGAAGTCGTCATCACCGAGCTACTCGGCGTTGATGCGACCCGGGAACTTGATCGGGAATCGGGAATGGTGCTGCTACGAATGGCATCGCAGAAATAAATAAGGACAACACACGCAGTCGCACACGGAGCATCATCACACAAAGGTTCTTATCCACGCCGAAAACATGAAGTAAGCACCGCACCAGGACCCCCATGACCTTTTTTTCACTGTCTCATCACATCCACAACCTGGTCCCGTCAGCAACCACCATGCTCCCAGTGCTGAAACTCTTCCTGCTGCCCGTCGGCGGCGGAATCCCAGCCGGTGTATTGCTCGCCCAGGCCACAGGCTTGGCCTGGCCCATCACCACGGGGCTCTACCTGGTTTCAGATGTGATCCTGGCGATTGTCTTTGAACCGATCCTTCGGCTATTGGTCACATTAGCGGGAAGTGTCCCCTTTCTGGCCCGTTTCAGCGCCGCTTTAAAAGCGGTAACAGCCCGCAGCGTGGCACATATCAGTGGCACCAGCACCGGCCCCCTGGCGCTCATCATGATTGCCTTCGGCGTAGATCCCATGACAGGACGCGCCACGGCACTCGCTGCGGGGCATGGATACCTTACCGGCTGGGCCTTTGCCATCGCTGGAGATATGCTGTATTTTGCCGTCATCGCACTCACAACCTTGCACCTGAACTCATACGTTCGCGATCCAAACACCACAATGCTGATCGTCCTGGGTGCGATGGTCGGCGTGCCCCTCATGATGCGATATATCCGGTCCAAATTTAAAAGGGTTCAGGCTGCTTTTTAGAAGTTACCATGAAGTTGTAGGTAAGTATGAAATGAGGGAGACAGATCATGAACCACAGCGAAGTCAGCGAAGAAATCATCCGCAATTTCCATCTCTTCTGGGACAACTTCCCCTTCCCTGTCATGCTGGTTCATAAGGACAGGACTATTATTGACCGCAATACGGCCGGAGAAGCGGTCGGGTATATAACCGGTAGCCGGTGCGTCGACATCGGGAACAAGGAGGATCACAAGAGCTGCCTGGCAAACCACGCCCTACGGGAGCAGAGCGCCAAACGGGTGGTCGGCTATGTTGCGCCGGCTGGAGCGGTATTCGACTCGTACTGGGTGCCTCTGGCCGGCAGTGAGGATATCTACCTGCATTTCTTTACTGACATCACCGAGTATGCGGCCGAACGCCTGCTGCCATCCAAATGTGAACCCGACGATACGGGGTGCAGCTCCTGTAATTGCGGATCATGACAAAGGGGTAAGACCACAGACAGCACACACACTCAACAGCCCTCTTCCGTTTCGAAAGAGGGCTGTTGTTGT
>JAYTVV010000199.1:0-26355 GCA_043743795.1 Geobacteraceae bacterium | reverse complement strand
TTGTCACCTGGCAATTTTTGAATTTGGATATTTGGGCAGCGAAGTTGGCAAGCACCTCTATCTCGGCTCGTCAGGAGTGAGTCTGGCAGCAAAACGGGGCGAGAAGTATTTGAAAGCTGAAAGGTCGGTCAGAGAGCAGATTTTGGACGCAATAGAAAAATAACAAGCAACGTCCCCCTAGGTTCGACTAGGTTCGATTGCCAAGTCATTGGCGAGCGGCTATACTCCGCTGTGAGATACTCTATTTTATGTGAGGGTTACCTACTATGATCAAAGCGTTTCAAGGCATTCATCCCACCATTGACCCAACCGCTTTTATTGCTGAAACCGCCGTGATAATCGGCGACGTCGAAATAGGTGCGCAATCAAGTGTCTGGTACAACTGCGTCGTACGTGGCGACGTCAACCGTATTCGCATTGGTGCCCGCAGCAACGTGCAGGATCTCTCCATGCTGCACGTCACGCATAAAAAACATGCCGACGACCCCGGCGCACCGCTGATTATCGGCGATGACGTCACCATCGGCCACAGCGTAACACTGCATGGCTGCACCCTTCAAAACGGCTGCTTTATCGGCATGCAGGCCATGGTTATGGATCACGCCGTAGTCGGCGAAGGAGCGCTGATCGGGGCACGGGCACTGGTGACCGAAGGGACGGTAGTTCCACCCAACACACTCTGGGTCGGGGCGCCGGCTAAATACAAACGGGACCTGACCCCGGATGAAGTGGCATGGCTGAAGAAATCGCCCGGAAACTATGTTAAATACTCACTGCAGTACATCAATGACATTCAGGAGCGTATCACCTGCGCCCTTGGTGCCGACCTGCCGTAACCGGCAGGTTCAAAAGGTCTGACTCAACCCATGAACTGGCTCTCCCACATCGGCAAACAGGCCTCGCGCTTGGCTTCAATGGAACTGTTCCGCTATATCGGTCCCGGTTTTTTTGTCACCGTCGGCTTCATCGATCCCGGCAACTGGGTCACCAACGTAGCGGCGGGCTCACAATTCGGCTACAAACTGCTCTGGGTCGTTTCACTTTCAACCATCATCCTGATTGTCGTCCAACACAACGCCGCTCACCTCGGCATCGTCACCGGACTCTGTCTTTCCGAGGCTGCGTCTAAATTTTTCAAGCCGTGGCTACGGGTTCTGATGCTTGGCAGCGCCATGATCGCCTGCGTTGCCACCGCCCTGGCGGAGCTTTTGGGAGCAGCCATCGGCCTCAACATGCTGACCGGTCTTCCATTGATAGCAGGTGCCGTCTGTTCGGCAATCTTTTCGGCCTGGATGCTCTTTTCCAAAAACTACCAGCGACTGGAGAAGTGGATCATGGGCTTTGTGTCCCTGATCGGCCTGGCATTTGTCTTTGAGATCTGGCTGGCGGATGTATCATGGCTCCAAACTTTCAGCGGCTGGGTAACGCCTGCCTTTCCAACCGGGGCACTGACCGTCATCATGGGAGTCTTGGGGGCCGTTGTCATGCCGCATAACATTTTTCTGCATTCCGAAGTAATTCAGAGTCGGCAATGGAATGCCCAGGGCGATACCGTAATTCAAAAGCAGCTCAAATACGAATTTCTGGACACCCTGACCGGCATGGGTGCCGGGTGGGCCATCAACAGTGCCATGATCATCATGGCCGCAGCGGTATTTTATAAAAACGGCATCGCTGTAAACGAACTGCCGCAAGTCACCAAGACACTGGAACCGATATTCGGCCCGGCTTCAGCCGTTGTTTTTGCACTGGGCCTTCTCTTTGCGGGGTTGTCATCATCGGTAACGGCCGCAATGGCCGGTGGTAGTGTATTTGCCGGCATTTTTATCGAACCCTTCGATATCAGCGACCCGCATTCCCGGATAGGCCTGGGCATTACGCTGTTAGGCGCATTGGCTGCTATCACGCTGCTGCCGGACCCGTTCAAGGGTATTCTCTGGAGCCAGATCGCCCTCTCCCTGCAACTGCCGCTGACCATTATCCCGCTCATCCTGTTGACCTCGTCGAAAAAAGTCATGGGGGGGTATGCCAACAAACCCTACGGCGCAACGGTGCTCTGGATCGTCGGCCTGGTTGTTATCGGGCTGAATATCGCCTTATTGGTTGATCTGGCGCGTTGAGACACGATGAAATGCGGACGAAAACCACCTTGCCTGCAACCCGTGATTCTGTTATTTTCGGGCAAATCACAAGAAAGTTGACCCCGTATGAAATTCACTATTTTGGGATGTGGCACCTCCACCGGGGTGCCCATGGTAGGCTGCGACTGCCCGGTTTGCACCTCTGATGCCCCCCGGGACACGCGTACGCGCGCATCACTTTTGATGTCCTATAGTGATCGAACCGTGTTAATTGATACATCCACCGACCTGAGAATGCAGGCACTCCGGCACAAGATCCGCCATATCGATGCCGTACTTTTCACTCACGCCCACGCTGACCATGTCAATGGCATTGACGACCTTCGCGGATTTCATTTTCTCCACAAAGAAATTATTCCCTGCTTCGGCTCGCGGGAAACTCTTGCAATTCTGCAGCGCGGCTTCAGCTATATTTTCAATGAGCATGAAGGTTCCGGCTACACACCCTTACTGGCGGCACACGAAATCAGCACCCCTTTTGAGCTCTTCGGGCAAACCATTATTCCAATACCGCTGCGGCACGGTAAAACCGCGTCGTTTGGCTACCGCATCGGAGATTTTGCGTATTTGACCGACTGCAGTGCCATTCCGGAACAATCGCTGCATCTCCTGCAGGGTCTGGAGGTGCTGGTGCTTGACGGCCTGCGCTGGACAGAGCATCCGTTTCACTTTAATATTCCGGGGGCAATTGCCGCAGCCCGATTGACACAGGCACCTCGCACGATCCTGACCCACCTTACCCACGAAATTGCCTATGCTGAGGAAAACAAGCTGCCGCCCGGTTTTGAGCTGGCCTACGATGGCATGGAGTTCGATCTGCGGTAACGGCAAGGAGAGATGATGCACAAAGACATTCGGCTGCACGGCATGATGGGAGACCAGACTGAGTATTTTGTCATGGTCGTGGGCAACGATGCATACCAGCGCTATTTTTTCAACATCGTTCAGGAGGACGATCAGCTGCGTATATTTTCTCCCGGCAATGAAATGATTATTTCACCGGAGGGGATCAGCTATCAGGGCAACGGCGGCAACTTCTGCGAGTATATGTTCGGCGTGGACCAACCGTCCTCAGATCTTTCCAAGCCTGAGATCATCAACCGCCTGGTCATGTACGGCGCCCATTCCGAAGAGGAGGGCGCGGTTCGCTTCAGTGACCGCACCTCAGGTTCCGAAACCTACGACACCATCTTTTTCGAGGGTAATGCGGTCTGCAATTATTTCTACTTCGTCCACTCCAATCTGCTGTCACGCAAACTGAAAAATCAGCAGGAAGAACTGGTAAAACGGCTCGGCAAGACGATCAAGCGCTCGGGAGCGGTTGGCGACGAGCGGGACGATGTACTTATATCCGAACTTTTTCCGTTGTTGAACGACGAATCCTCCCAACTGTTTGTGGTCAAGCTGATCAATCGCCACCATCGTGAATATCGTGATCTGTTTCGAAGCTTCTATTTCAGGAACAAAAAAATATCCGACGAGGATTTCAGCCGACTGGTGGCAATCGCTGCGACACATAAAATTGACCGTTATCAGCAGGAGCGCATCAGAATTGATGCCATGTACCGCAGTCCCGCCAACAAGCGCATTGTCGATGAGTACCGTAATATTCTGCTGGCATGTAATGCCAAGGGTGAAATCAGCAACCTCGACAATGCCCGCCTGACACGCCTGAAGACGCTGTCGGTGCGCAACAAAATTCCGGGGGCACTGTTTTATACCTTGGATGAGATGTTGAAAAAGGGGCGCAACCTTAAAAACGATCAGGAACCGGATTATATCGCCGCAACCCGCGAAATACTGGAAGGGATCTTTTTCCGGGAAATCGACATTGAGAGCCGTATCGACCGGAACGACATGCTCAAGCTGATCCAGGGAAAGAAAAAGGCGATGGAAAGCCGGGATCACTCCTACGATCAGCTCATGCTGGACGCCAGTAAGGTATGTGACGAAAAGATCCGGGACGGCGCCGACTCATCGCTGCTGGATGGCTTCTCCTATGTCATCACGTACCTCGATCGCTTCGATACTGTTTCAAATCTGATCAGCCAGCTCGCCTTCATGGAAAACGTCAGGATAAACGAAGAGATGCTGCGCGGCTTGCTGGAGCATAAGGCGGCCTTTGACAATCTCCATGAAGACTGTTTTCAGGAACTGTTTATCCGTGAACTGTTTGCCAATGCCTATCTCGGAAGCTTCGGCCGGCGCAAGGTAAAGGCTCTCATGGAAGGCCTGGTCGCAATTGAAGCACGATGGTCTACGATTGAAGACCTGTATATCGCACTGACCGGCATTGACCAGGAAGAGCGCATTGCAATCGTTCTCCTTGAACATGTGCGTGATCGTATCCGGAATTTCTACTCCAAGTTCACCACAAAAGCAGATCAGGAAGCGTTACGCCGGGAGGTTGTCGAGGAGTTGAAAACCAAGAAAAAAATCAGCGCCGATATCCCGGACCATCTCTTTAACGAGACGATATTTACCATCAAGAAAGAGGCTATGTACCTTCATTCATTGCTCCCGCAGATCATTGCAGAACGCAACGTCATACTGCGTGAAGATTTTCTTGAAAACTCCGGGCTTGACCGGTTCTATGTCGAAGAACTGGAACGGGAGTATTATGAAAAGAACGGTCTGGATATCGAAGAACTGTACCAGATCAGAAAAGGGCTCAGCTGAAAAATGCCCGCGAACTGAGTAACCAGCTCACTGTTTCCTAAAGTTTTTCAGTAAAGGACCGATTAAGTATAGTATCTGAGGATTACATCGGAGGCTGCTATGAAAATTGATGACAGAATTTCAAATTATATGTCCCTTTTGCTTGGAGACACGACTAAAAAGGCACCAAAAGCGCCTGAAAACCAGGGCGGCACTGCCGCACCGGGCACCACCTTTGACAACGTGTCCATCTCTCCGGATGCGGCCCAACTGGTTGATGACGAGGCACGTCGCGAGCGGCTGAATGCAATACGAAGGCAGCTGTCTGAAGGGACATACAACATCAGCGGCAAGGATGTCGCTGACAAAATGCTGAACGTCCTTAAAAACTAGGACAAAAAAGCCCCGCCTGGTCGGGGCTTTTTCATTTTCACACCCGGCCGGAACCACTTCACTTCCTCCTTGACCTGAACCATATCCCACGCTACATTCTAGCTGTGTACATTTTACACTCATATGAGAACGCATACTATATTGATGCATCGGAGAAGCAATGCCAATGGCAACCACTCCCCGTTTCAAAGACTTTCAAAACGCAATCGCCGCCTACGGCAAGGAGAATCTCGGCGAACTGCTGTATGCTCTGGCGGAAAATGCCACACAGCTGTCCGGATGCGAACAAATTCGCGTCTACCTGGAAGACCTGACCAGGGGGGCACTTACCTGTGTCCATGCAACCGGACCACTCGGCAAAGAACTGGTCGAAACGACGTTCCCGATTGTTTCACTGGAATCGGTTGTTTCCAATGTATTTGTCAGCCAGCTTCCTCTCGTTTTCAAGCTCACCGGAACCGGAAACAGCTCGCCTGATCATGAATGCGCCATTCGCTTCAGATTCCGCTCCAGTTATGTCATGCCAATCGTCAGCCTGGGGAAATCAATCGGCGTGCTCTGCATCGACCAGGCTCACCCCGATGAGATGTTGAGCAGCCAAGCCAAAATACAGATGACAGAACTGGCCGCCATTGTGGCTGATCCGCTCGACCAGGCCAGGATTTATCACCAGCAGGTAAGTCTTGCCCGGCGTCTTGAGGAGTTCAAGGCACATGAGGCGGCCGGAATGATGGTCAGGTCGGCAGTAAAACTGATTGAAAAAGTTTCTCTTGCGGCCGTGCTGGTGCCGACCCATCAGGAAGGTACTGCAAGCGTTCTGGAAAATCTGGCCAGTTTTTCGGCGGATGAACAGTTGAAAAAAGAATATGACCAACTGGGAGCGCTGGATCTTCGCAAGGGGATGTCTCTGATTTCCAACTACATCAACGATCAGGGCTTGATTACTGATGAGCGCCTGTTAAAGCCGCTTTTTATTTCCGATCTGACACAGCACAATCTGCAGAAGCGAGCGCTCACCGAATCAATGGAGCTGCGCTCTCTCTACGTTGTGCCGCGCTTTAATCCGGAAACCAGACGTATTATCTGCCTGCTCAATTACTACTCCCATGATTTGTATCAGTTCAGCGACTTTGAGATGGGACTGCTGCAGACCCATGCTGAAATGGTCGAAAAAGTAATCAGCGAAGTCGGCGGCGAACATCTTGAAATCCGCGTACTCTCTGAAATCAGTGACCTTCTAAATGAGCGGACGGAAACCCTCCAGCCGTTTTTAACCAGGGTGCTCTCCAAAGCAACAGAGCTGATCGGCGCTGACACCGGCAGTATCGCCGTTGTAACCGAACGGGACGGCGCAAAATGGCTGGTCGTTGAGGACGAGAGCGGTGCCATTATCGGGGCAAAAAACAAGGAGTGGCTGAAAAAACATATTCCGCCGCTTTTGGTTGGCGGGGGCGAACTGCCGAAAGAAGAGCGAAGCCTGACAGGCTATGTTGCCTTTACCAAGCGTCCGAAAATAACCGCCCGGGTCGAGTCAGAACAGCAGGGTGACGGTTTTCATCGTTCCATGAGTTCCCTCCTGAAGAGTGAGATCGCAGTGCCGATCATCTGCGATGATGAGGTTATCGCCGTTATCTGCCTCAATTCTCTGCAGTATGACTATTTCCGTGAAGAGCACCGCCGCATCTTGCAGATCGTTGGTTCTTTGACGGCACGCCACATATCCGACCTGCAGCGCATTGAGAGGCTTCAGGGAGAAGTTAATCGCCTTACAACCGATGTTGCCTACAAAGATCCGCACGTATCTTCGTATCGACTGGGCAATATCATCGGAAACAGTCAAAAGTCCCAGGAGGTCGTTGATTTTATCAACACCGTTTCGCCGCCGCTTTTCAATCGCATTGTCTTTTGGTCGCGCAATATTCTGCAGGAGGCAACGATCGGACTCCCTTCAATTCTGGTAACCGGCCAGACCGGTTCAGGTAAGGAGTTCTTCTTCAACAACCTCTACAACAAGCTGAATGAACTGTATCGCCGCGAAATAAACCCGAGTGGTGAACTGCCGGTCAAGAAAACAAATATAGCCGCCTATTCCGGAGATTTGACCTATTCGGAACTCTTTGGCCACAAGAAAGGTGCGTTTACCGGAGCATATACTGATCGGCGCGGAATTTTGGAAGAGAACATCGGCGGCATTGTCTTTCTGGATGAAATCGGGGATGCCGATCCCAAGACACAGGTTCAGCTGCTCCGTTTTCTGGATAATGGCGGCTTCATGCGGCTCGGCGAAAACATCGAACGCTACAGCAGGGTACTGCTGGTAGCCGCTACCAATAAGAATCTGGCCGATGAGATCGCCGCCGGCCGCTTCCGCGAAGATCTCTACCATCGGCTTTCAGAGCTTTCAATACGCCTGCCGTCACTCAACGAGCGCCGCGAAGATATACCGGACCTTTCAGTTCATTTTCTCGGCAAACTGTACCGCACCTACCGTGCCGAGAACGATACGGGGGAAACGCCACCCTACCTGGCCAATGAAGCCAAAGAAATTCTCATGCGCCACAGCTATAAGGGCAACATCCGCGAATTGCGCAGCATCCTGCTGCGGGCGCTGTTTTTCAGACGCAAGAGCGCCATCACCGGAGAGGCCATACGCGAGGCCATAGCCGGCACCGGCTGCCTTGAAGGACGTACACCGCCGTCAACGGCAGCCCATGATCTGGACGAACACTTGGCGAATGAAATCATCGCCAGGATTGCGACCGGTGGTGATTTCTGGTCGGATATTTATGAGCCGTTCTCGCGCAACGACATTTCCCGCGAAACCGTGAGGCTGGTAATTGAAAAGGCACGAGCTGCTGCCGGTAAAACCATGCCGGCGGTGGCCCGCTATCTCAAGGCACTGGCGGATGGACTGGAAAAGGAAGAGGAGCAACGCCAGCTGTTTCGATTCAAGAATTTTTTGTATAAAACGGTGAAGCTGTAGAGAATAATGTCATTCGTGTGCAACGTGAAAAGACCTGACGGTTCATACCCGTCAGGTCTTTTCACGTTGTGTCCGGTATAAGGGTATAAGCGGCTTTAGTATGTCGACCAGAGCGGAGTAGTGAAGTAGTGGCAGCTTACGTTGGAACAGGTTTTATTTCCTGCAGCCAGCACTCCGGGTGTACCGTTATACGTAGCGGAACCGGACGTTCCAAAGAAATAGGCAGTGCTAAGTGCAACGTTGACAGTTCCATTCTGGTGATTTGCCAACGTACTGCCGTGACAAATGCCGCACACATTAGTCCATGCTGCTGTTGCTCCTGCGTATGTGTCCGTGGCAGGTGCCAACGTGACGGTAAAGCGATTTGTCGTCAAATAGGTTATATGTTTCTCATGTGCGCCCTTGCCTTCACCGTTAATTGCAGGCGCTGCGGCCCATGATCCAACTTCATAGCCATGGCAACCATTGCAGGCACCGTTACCTGACGCATATCGGATACCATCAAGGTGACGCCGGCCAAGAATCCCGGCAATGTCACCGTTATGGCCATGGCAGCCGTTACATTGGCTGGCAGAAGTATCTGTCGTCGCAGCAGCTCCGGTATGTGCGGACTGTTTGGTAAAGCCCACACTACCAGGAACGAGGTGGCATTTCTGACAATTTGCCAGGCTCTTGCCGCCGTCGGCAATGTAGGCTGCATCGGTCCAGACCGGCGATGTCGCAGTACCAGGGTTTGTCAGGGTACCACCAGTGCCTGAAGGATTGTGGCAATAGGTGTTGGCACAGGTAAATGTGCCGGTGTTGTAAGCTGCACCGGTTCGCGCTCCCCAATTATTTGCCAGAGAAGGGATAAGGAATGTTGGTGTTGAAGAACCGGTGGCATGGCTGCCGGTTGTTGGCAACGTACCATGGCATGCCTGACAACGATAATCAATTGTACTGTAGTTACTGAATCCGTTCAGGTAGCGCAGGTGGGTCATGTGTGCGCCGACCTTGACGTTGTTACTGACCTGGCCAGTACCGGTGAGGGTGCCGCCGACCGGAGCAATAACTTCACGATTGGCAGCGGTAACTGTTACGGTTCCCGTACCATGGCACTTGGTGCATGTATTGTTTGACGTGATTGCTCCCCATGTTGGAGAGGTGCCGTGACAGATGACCGCACAGGAATTGGCATACGCAGTTCCGATAGCATGCTTGCTGATTGGTGTCGCATAGCCTGTTACATTGATTGAACCGTCTTTATGAAGAAGACTTGTATTGGTATTCTTTGCAACATTTGCATGGCAGACCGAGCATACAACCGAGGCGGCAAGATGCAGATTGTGTGCGCCTGTTGCAGGTGCGCCATATGTTGCGTCAAAAGCTGCGGCCACACCGGAATTCTGATTATGACAGGCGGCACAACCGGCTGACTGGCCCCACTCAGGAGTTTTCACGCTACCTGTTCCATAGGGATTAAAATGACACGAAGCTGTCGAGCAGGTACCGCCGGTGTAGGTTCCCGCGGTATGCTTGGCGACACTGACGGGATACCCGTAGGACGTTACATCGATAGTGCCGTTAAGGTGAGCAGCTCCGCCGCTCGTACCGCTGACAGCGCCAGCGTGACAGTCGGAGCAGGTTGCAAATATACCGAGATGCAAGCTGTGGCTGCCGGTGGCAGGTGCACCATTTGCACCAAAGTCCCCGGCACCATTGTGACAGGCCGTGCAGCCTGCTGTTGCAGTGCCCCACACCGGTGTCGTAACGACAGGTGGATTATACGGATTATGACAGCTGACATTCGAACATGTTGCTGTCGCATCCAGGACAGGGATAGATGTCTGGTTAAAAAAAACGCCCTTTCCGTAGGTTCCACCGGAAATTGATGCCGCCATATTAATTACACCATTCTGGTGATCAGTTGCTGAAGCTGCTAGGTGGCAGACAGAACAATCCGCGGCAACGGCGCTTACAGGAAGGTGCTTCTGATGACTGCCGATCATCGCACTTGAATATGATCTGAAGTGCGGGTTTGCCTTGCGAGGGGCATCTTTTGGCGGCATCCCGTGGCAGTCGTTACATTGAGTAATTACGGTACCAGCGCTGGCAATACCGGCACTGAACAAAAGTATCGCAAGCACGAAAAACCCTGATATCAGGTGCGAGTACCGTGTCATCTGTGCGCTGATATGTCCCATTGTCTACTCCTTCTTTCTACGTAACTCGTCGAATATTGAAAAATTAACAACACCCTAATGTATGGCGGGAGGGTACCCCGATCTATCATCCATTCATCAGTGGGCTGGGTCCCACTTGGGTGATGCACCAAAGTGGCAACTGCTGTTCGTGCAGTTTCCGGTAACGTGTGCAGCGTCATCCAAGCGGTTGGAAGAATATCTGAACTGTTTTGCCGCTTCAAAACGATAGCGCTGATTGACCTTGACTTTGATGTTTGAGCTTGGCTTATACACTTCCGGTGTTGTCAGGTGATCAGCTGGCGAATGACAATTGACGCAGAAAGCGAAACCGTCATTGTGTTTTGCCGCTTTGCTGACGTGGGCATTGATGGAGTGTGCGCCGCCGCCACCTACGTAATTTTCCGCACGGGCGCTGGACCAGTTGTTCTGTGTCCCTGCTCCGGTAAACGTTGCGCTGACCGGTGGATATCCATGACAGGCATTGCAGGCGCCGCCTTCCAGGGTACCGTTGATGTGCTTGGTGTTATCGACAAAAATGGTTGCGTAGCTGTTGCCTGCCGGATTGATATTGGCATGGCAGTTACAGGTACCGCCGATAGCAACGGTTCCGGGAAATCCTGCCGGAAGTGTCACGGCCGGATGTCCGGTTGAAGTGGGTGGCGGGAAGCCGTGACAGGTGCCGCAACCGACAACGCTCAGAGTAGCCGGCAGGTAATTGGGGTTATACCAGATCGGAGCTCTGTTGGAGCCGCTGGTATCACCACCCGGCATGGCGCCGCCATGACAGTACACATTCGAACATTGACCTGTCGCAGCATTGTATGTGGGTGTTAAATTTCCGGTTTTTGCCAACGCACTCCAGTTGAAGGTAGTTGAACCGTTCATATGGGTCGGGTCATTAAGAGCGACCACACCGTGACAATCAGCACAGGCGAGTGCCGGATGAAGCGTATCAACACTTGCCAGGTGAGCTGTATGGGCGCCAACCTTTGCGTTGGTGTTCAACGTCACTTTCGGTATGGCCGTTGAGTAGAACGGAGCTGATGCTGTTACCGTGCCGGATTCAGAGTGACACTTGCCGCACTGAGCCGCCGAGTACGGGAAGCCATTAATCGGTACTGCGCTGGTCGCTCCCCAGGTCGGTGCTCCCTGACCGTGACATACTGTTGCAGAACAGGTGGTATAGGCAGTACCGGGTGCGAAGTTTGTTGATTTTCCATACGTGGTACCAGTAGCGGTACCGGTAAAGTTCAGATTTATACGTTTGTCTACATGGGTGGTACCCGCACCGGTCGGCACCGATGTGCTGGTGTAGGTAACTCCGTGACACACACCACATGCGACTGCCGCAGTCTGGGCATGTGCAGCGTGGCTGCCGGTAGCATTGGAATTGGCAGCAGGTCCCATGTTCTGATGGCAGCCACCGCAGGAAAGAGCCGCACCACCCCAGGTCGGAGATTGGTAGGTTATAGTCCCGGTACCAGCAGTTCCTTGTGCGGAGCTGTGACAGTACAGGTTTGAACAGACGCCGAATCCGGGAGCACCACTCTTGCTGGGCAGATAGTTCAGACCGGCACCGGTGTAACGGCCTGTTGCTTCAAGTGTATTGAGCGGGTCCCGCAGGAACCCTTGAACCTTCAAAGGGCGGCCGGCGCTGGTGGCATGGGTGAAAGTGGTGCTGTTCGCATGACATTTTTGGCAATTGTCGACGCCCGGGAAGTATGTATCATGACGGGCATGGCTGCCGGCTATGCCGCCGGCAGGTGCACCGACGGTTCCCGCTGGCGGTGCACCGTGACACGCATTGCAATTGGCAGGAGCGACAAAGTCAGCGGAGCCCCAGACCGGAGTTTGCGTTTCAAAGTGACAACTGGTGTTCGAACAACGGGCATTAACCAGATTAGGTAGTGATGTCTGATTGAAAAAAACACCTTTATCATATTTAGCCCGTACGGTTGGGGACGAATAGCCTTTCAGACTATAGGCCATGTTTATGACACCGCTCTGATGCCCAAAATTTGTCGCTGCAACGGGCACATGACAAACGTTGCAGCTTGCGGTGGTTGACGCTGCCGGAAGATGCCTGGCATGGTTGCCGGAGAAAGCACTGGAGTTTGAATCAAAATGAGGGTTGGCTTTACGGGCACCATCCCGTGGCGGCATTCCATGGCAGTTCATACATGAATTGAGAATGCTGGCCGCTTGAACCGGTTTACTGTTCCACAGCGACACACCAACTGCAACCGCAACAATAACCATTGTTACATTCCACCCCGATTTACGCTTATGTAGAGTTACCATTGCCAGCTCCTTCGCAAGGTGAGAATGCGTGGACTACTAAAGTTCACTGTGAATACTTTGTCTGCAATTACTGGTTCCAGACCGGTGAAGCACCAAAATGGCAACTGATGTTCGAACACGTTCCCGGAGTATGCAGGTCACCATCCAGACGATTTGAGGTATAACGTGCCTGCTTTGCAGATTCATAGCGGACACTCTGATGTACCGTAACCTTTATAAACCGGCTCGGTGTAAAAGCAGCCCCCATGGCGTGGTCTGTCACGCTATGACATTTACTGCACTGGGCAAAACCATCTGCAGGTTTTGCCGTTTTACTTACATGATTATTCACCGTATGAGCACCGCCACCACCGACATAATCTTCGGCACGTGCAGACGACCAGTTGTTCTGTGTCCCTTTAAAGCTCAAAGATGCAGGTGGATAGCCATGACATGAATCGCATGAACCTGCTGATACATCAACCAGGCCGTTTATATGCTGACTCACGCCTGCGGCGGTAAATCCATTATTTGTACTGTTAACATGCGTATGGCAGCGATTGCAGGCGCTGTTGTTCGGATGTGTCCCCGTGCCGTTCCGTACCGTTGTCGGCGGGAAACCATGGCAGACATCACAACCGCTTATGGTCTGTGTCCATCCGGGCGTCTTGCTGTTTCCCCCACCGGTCAGGGTTGTACCGTGGCAGTAGGTGTTCGCACACTGACCGTTAGCTGGATTATATGCAGGACTCAAACCGCCTGTTTTGGCAAGAGCACTGAAGACAAAGTCAGTTGTGCCGTTCATATGGTTGGTGCTCGTGACCGAGGTGACGGCACCATGGCAGTCAACGCAGGTCAGTGTGCCGGCAAGTGAGTGAGCTGCGGTCAAATGTGCCGTGTGAGCACCGACTTTGGCATTTGTTGCGGCGGTGACTTTAGGCGTGGCCGTTGAGTAGAACGGCACGGCAGAAGCAGTCCCGGAGTGGCACTTGTCGCACTGCTCAATCGAGTAGGGGAATGTTGTTCCCGGTGCGACGTACGCGGCACCCCATACAGGTGCACCCTGGCCGTGGCAGTTTGCATTTGAACAACTCCCGTATCCCTTTACTCCCGGGGCGACTGTTGGACCATTTGAATAAATCGTTCCTGCTGCACTTCCTGAAAAAGCAAGATCAATTGTTCCGTTTGCATGCTTTGTCGTATCTTTCCCAGCACCTTCGTGACAGGTCTGGCAGTTATAACCGGTCTTTTGCACATGCTGGACATGGCTTCCTGTTGCATTTGCGCTGGTTGCCATATTTGCATGACAACTGCCGCATTGTACGGAAGCAGATCCCCAGACAGGGGCTGCAAAGGCAGTCGGAGCACCTCGTCCCCCGGCCCCCTGGACATTACTGTGACAGTACACGGCGGAGCAATTTTCATATCCGCCGCCAGGTGCATTATTCCCCTGATAATAGCCGGGAGTTGCGCCGTTTGTCGCAGCTGTGCCGGTGAATGCCATTGTTATGGTCCCATCAACGTGAGTGCCGACAACAATCGTACCGTTCGTTGTTGAATAACCGGTACCATGACAGGCCGAACAATCAAAACCAGACATCTGGACATGCCGTTTGTGACCGCCGGTTGCTGTGGAGATATTAGCCATCTTCACCATTGAGGCATGACAGGAGCCACAGGTCATGGCGGCACTGTTCCATGTGAGAGCCGGGGTGAAGACAGTCGCCCCCCCGATCCCTGCCGGTCCCTGCACGTTGCTGTGGCAGTACACACTTGAGCAGGTTGCAGAAGACTGATCCCAGCTACCGCCGTTTACAAATGAGTTAAAGGCGATGTCCTTTACACCGTTGGTGTGCATTGAGCGGGCTGTCATGTTGCTAAAAACTGCCGAGTTGCCCGATGCCGTTTTGGCATGGCAGGTATTACAGGTGAAATTCGGATTCAATGCATAGCCATTGATATGTTTGGTGTGAGACAGCGACCAGGTTGGAGACGTTCCGCCGGCTGCACTGTGGCAGAAACCACATTCGCCGGGTTTACCGATAATCGCCCCCTTGCCGTTTTTCCATCCGGGGGTGGTTTGTGTGACGTTATTTCCCCCGCGAGGACTGGCGTTGCTGTGACAGTAGACATTTGAGCAGGTCTGGGTGGACTTGTTATAGGCCGGGGTAAGGGCACCGGTTGCGGCAACAGTTCCTGCTGGTTCAATAAAAACATCCTGAAATGTACCCGATTGGTGACTGTTCCCCTGATGGCAGTTTGCGCATGCCTTCTGGTATGGAGAGCTTGCATGCGAGGTGTGACCGGAAGTGCTTTCATCGACAAAGGAAGTGACACTCTGGTACCCGGCTGCATACCCGCCCGCTCCCAAAACATTAGCAGAGGGTGGGTAGCCATGGCATGCGTTGCAGGCCTTGCCCGCATCTACAGAGAAAGACCCTTTACTGTTGCCATGCGTATGGCAGTCATTACACGTGGCATTTGTCTGGGTTAAGTGAAACTGGAACCCTGATCCGGTTGGAACAGCATGGCACGACTGACAGACACCTTTTCCATCAGCCGCCTGATAATTCTTATCTACGGTCGAAGTAAACTGAACACTTCCTCTCGTGCCGCCCATATCACGCTTGACCAGCCAAACGTTGGGAGTACTCCCGTCTCCTGCATCAACGTGGGCGCCATGGCAATCCGTACACTGGATGTTTTGCTCGCGTCCGTTATGGGCTACTTTTCCTGCGTGGCAATTTGTGCAGATGTTTATACCGTCAGCTGCTGCTGCACGTCGATCTGTGCGCAGCAGGTAGCCGTCCGAAGGCTTCAGATCTGTGATGGTTGAAAAAGAGTCAAATGTCGCGCTGTTTGAGTCGATGGAATGTACTCCGTGACAGGTACTGCAAGAAACCTTGCCGCCAATAAGCTTTACGGCAGATGTCGGGTTTGCCGGGTTTGCGTTTACCGGTGACGCCTTGAAATCAGGAGAGTTCTGCTGATAGGTGACGCCAACAGGATGGCTCCCTTTGGTATGATCACCGGTATTCCGACTCCGGTGGCAATCCACACACATCTGATCGGCATCGTTGGCCATCCGGAGAAACGGTTTATTTTCCTGTGAATGCGGATTGTGGCAGCGCACACATGCAAGAGCGTTGGATGTCCTGGCCGTTACGCTTGTCATCTGTGGCTGAACAGGGGCGACGGCACCGGCACGTGGATTTGTTCCGGACCCGTCCCAGCGATGGGATATCTGATAGCTGCTGGAGATACCGGAGTTAAAAGTACCGTAGGGGTCTGCAGCATCACCGGGCGCAAAGGACTTGGCACCCGCTCTGGGGTCACCGCCTCTGTGACAGTTCAGGCAGATATTGTCATAACCGGTGCTACCCAGAGTGTTGTGAGGCGTGTGGCATGTGGCACACGTAAAATCGTGCGGCTGCTCCGGGGTAACGGCCTGCACCTGATCAACAGGTGACAGGAGGAAAGCTAACGCCGTCAAAAAGATTATGACCATACTATTCATGGTACGCTCCAAAACTGCCGGTTTTCTGTTCCATCTCCGGCATCTCATGGTTTCTGATATGTAACTATTCTGACTGATGGTACGATTTCTGATGAAAGATCAACGCTGCCTGGACCGACAACTTTGTACGATAACGTGTTCAGAATTTCCTGAGAAGAAAGTTCAACGCCTGCAGTCGTTACATACGTGAGCCGGGCAATATCACCAACTCCCAGGTCACTGGTTGCTACGTCGTTTGGCAGAAGAGTGAAAATAATTTTGTGTGTATTTGGATCATAACTGCCTGACGGGATGTTTCCCTGTGAATTCAACGTTTTCAGGTTCTTGAGTCCAGTTTCACCTATCAGGAGAGAACCGTCCTGATTAAGAACAGGTGAAACAGCTGCGGGCAGCACAAATGACACCTCAATGGCCTTAATAGGAATGGAAGTATTAGTGAGACCCTGATTAAGAGTGCATGAAAATACGATCCCCTTGTTTTCAGGTATAGGCAGTGGCACGACGCCAGCCGTTCCGCCACCGCAGCCGGATAGTAAAATCAGACACAAAACAAGGTATGAACAAAATGTCACTTTTGCCATTTTCAACTCCTTCTCAAAAGTGGTCATCGCAGCCCCACGATCTTCTCAATCAAGTAGATCACGTCGAAAACATCCAGAACGCCATCCGGCCTGGAAGCGCCATTCAGCACAGGCGCAACATCGCCCCGAAGTTTATGTTCAGCCGTAGAGGCCTCAAGTCCAAGTGAAAGTCTCAATACTTTCATAGCATCCTTGATATCGATCGTACCGTCCCCGTTCACATCACCATTTCGGGTGCTGTTACCCGCCGCATCAACTGCATGAATATCAAGGGATCTGGAATCAAACGTAGCATTACTGACGTCGACCTTCCTGCTGCCATCGGGGTTTACGGTTGTTGTAACTCCGGCTACCGGACCGTTTTTATCAAGCACTTCCGGTGTACCGTCGCTAAATGTAACTATCAGCGGCTTGGCAGCATCAACCACCGTGGTTTTTGGAGCCGTAATGTCAAAGACAAGGTTACGGTATGTGGTAACTGATTTGCCCAGAGCATCTGTCGCTGTAATCGCAAGGGCATACTGTTTTTCTTCCGCAAGGGCTACCGGGATTGAGTAGGCACCATTAGTACCCACTGTCACCGGTACAACAACACCATTGAGTGTTGCACTGATATCGGATCCCGATGCAACCGTACCGGTGACTATCCGCGACGGCTTGTTCAGCGACACATCCCTGATGGGATCGGTCACTGCGAGGGCCGGAACAGTTGCATCACGGGTGATGGTTGTTTTGGTTGATGAACTCTTCCCGGAACTATCGGTAACAGTGATAATGACCGTATTCAAACCCGGATCAAGCGGCACAGGTCCCACTGTAGACCAGGAACCATTTACATCCGGTACGATTGTGAGCGGCACGCCGTTTGATGAACCATTGAACAAAAGCAGCTGCACGGTATTCCCCGGCTGTACTTTACCTTTGAGAGCTGTTTCCGTACCGTTTATGTATGAGCCGTCTGAAGGTTCTGTAAGCGAGACAGCAGGCAATGCTTCATCAAGGATGATTGATCGTGTGCTTTCAGATTTATTGCCGGCAGTATCAAGCGCCACTATGGTGACTGTATTTACGCCGGGCTTCAATGTAACCGTTGTGCTGAAGGCATTGTTTATTGGTGTGAGCGATTCACCATTGACGGTCAGTGAACCGAAGTAACTGTCGTCCGGTAGTCTGCCGCTTACATTGAGAACAGGCTGGGCTGTCTTGCTCCCGTCTGTCAGTGTGGATACCTCAAGGCCCGGTTTCGAAGTCAGCAGAGTGATTCGAGTTGTTGCAGAGGAACTATTGGCTCCAATTGCAGCTGTCACGGTAATGGCATTAACACCTTCTGCAAGACCGGATACACTGCTGTTCCATGTAGAAGCTGTAATCGTAACCGGAGTGAACGTTACTCCCGCAGGTCCTTTCAGCGTAACAGTTGAACCCTGATCTGCCGTTCCGGAAAGTACCTGTAGAGCGGTCTTGACCGGAGCTGTAAAGGCGGCAATGGTCACCTTGATTGCAGCAGGATCATAGCTGATAGCAGCTTCTTTTGTGGCCACATTAGTGGCGGAATCCCGGGCGGTAACGGTAATTTTATTTACCCCTGTTGTCAGCTCGCTTAGTGCTGCCTGCCAGTATGAGAGCGAGGCATCAGGAGCAGGATAGTAACTGACAGCACCAACAATCACACCCTGGGGTGCGGTTATCTGGAGTAACGCTTCTTTCTCTACACTGCCGCTTAGCACCACAGCACTTGTGTACGTTACTGCCGGCGGAGCATCAATGGTGAGGCTTGGCGGAGTTGTGTCCGGCACAGGATTTGACGTCACATTGATGCCATAGATTGTAATTTCACCGGTGCCATTAGCGATGAAGAGTCGGGATGAGGCAGGATCAAAAAGCGTGTCAACCGGCACTTTAAGTTTGCCCGGGTCAGTCCCGTAACCGCCAATACTGCCAAGTGTTGTGCCCGCACCCTGCGGATCAACTATCTGCACCTCGCTTTGAAAAGAATCTGATACATAGATACGCTGGAGTTTTTGCGGGCTTGTTTTAGTATATTCAAGTGAAACCGACTGGGGAGATGTAAATAGCGGCGCAGTGCCATTTTGAACTCTGCCCCCTACGCTTCTGATGAAGCCACCATCCTTATCAAAGAAAACGAGTCGTGCATTCCCGGTATCAGCGACAACAAGCTGCTTTGATACGACATCAAAAGCGATAGCAGTTGGACGGGAAAGCTGCCCCCCGGACAAAGGACTTACAGCAAAACTTTTAGAGAATTGGCCATTACTGAGAAACACCTTGATCACTGAGTTCAAGGTATCAACAACATAGATACTTCCAGCATCATCTACTGCGACACCATTCGCCTGCTTGAACGGTTCTGATGGCGTCAACGTCAGGAGGGTGGACCCGGTGTCGGTACTAATAACTGAAGCAGCATTTCCATGTGTGACAACCAGATCACCTGAAGCTGTTATAGCAACGCCCCGCGCGCCTTTTACAGAAAGCTTCTTGATAAAAGTTCCCGCACTGTTAAACTGCAGGACACCACCATTACGAGGATCGGCAACATACAGTTTACCAAATGAATCTGAAGCCAGACGGACAGGAGCAATGACTCCCGATATACGTCCAAGGTAATTAGCTGCGGGCATAAGTGCCGCCGATACACCAGGAGCTGCAAGGTGCAGTGCGATCACGAACGTTAGCATCAGTAGAATTACTGTTCTTCGTATTAACGGGTTCATGCCTTTTCCTCCCGCTGCTGTGGTCGGCCTATACTGTCCATTGTCCATACTTACCAGCTCCTATTGTCGTGACATACACTCACAGAATAGGTACCTGCAGCGGGAAACCTTCCCGGACTGCAACGTGGTGTTATGCTGGTATACCCGGGCACCTTAACCGTTATCGAGGGTGCAAGCTCAAAATTTGATGTTCCCAACCCGCTGTAATGGCTCGCGGTGCCACTTGTTTTACTCATATCGTGACAATCGGTGCACTGGAGCCCAATCACAGTAATATGCTCACCATGCTGCCCCGAATTGTAGCCATTGTACTGGGCTGTTCCTGCAGAATGGCAGGAGAGACATCCGCTTGTCAGTTTCCCGCCCCATACCGGAGTTGATACCCCGCCATGACACGATACGTTAGCGCAGCTTCCATCACTGTTTTTTATTGCAGTCCCTGATTTTGCATTGTAAATGGCGGCAAAGGCCACGTCTTTAGTGCCGTTTGCATGTTTACCGGTACCGAAACCCGCGCCGTCATGACAGGTGCTGCAGACATCCTTGACACCTGCAAGTGCAGTGTGAGCACTATGACTTCCCAAAGCCGGCGGATTGGCATGGCATGAAATACATGCACCTGAAGTCGGGACGGTTCCCGGCTTAAGAGCCGTATGACAGGTAGTGCATTCGGGACCGGTACCACCGTTGAAGTGGCACAGGTAACAGCTGTTCCCTATATTACCAGCGGTCGAATGTCCCCTCCAGCCTGATGTTGCAGACCAGACAGGGTGAGCGGCATTCACGCTGTGACAATCTTCACATCCTTTTTGCAAAGAACCGAGCGATATGTTGAACCGGGGAGCAATTCCCGTGCCTCCGAGTGTCCCGTGACAGCTCTGGCAGTAGACCAGATCTTTTTTTGCTGCGGGGCCATGGGCAGCACCATCCTTGAAAGGTAACTGATGCGGTACATCCCGGGGGCCATGCCCATTTGCATGACACTGTCCGGCACCTGCCTGGTTGAAGCAGTCAACCTTGGTGACACCGCCTGTCAAGTCTGTGCCGTGACATTCACGACAGAGATCACGGTTTCTTTGGTAGGCAGAACGGTGCTCTGTCAACCATGTGTCAGGGTGTTTTCCGCTGCTGCTTAACGCTGGAGCCTTATCATTTGCCTTGCCGCAGGCAAAGAGGGCGCAACAGGCCGCAGTTACGCAAATTATTCTGGTCCAGAATCTAGTGGAGGGCATATTTAACCTCTTCTATTTATGACAGGCGACACAACGTTCGTTATTGGCTCTGCCGTGGCAGCGATAGCAACTGGCCGGGTCAAGCTTGCCTTCGATTTTGTGCATGGTTATGAAGTTGCCGCGATGCTGCATCTCACGATCCGGACGGTTGCCGTAGCGTGTGGATGGCTTCATTTCAACTTTGTTGGTGTGGCAGTCATTGCAAAAAGAGCTTTTGTGGCAGGTTGAGCAGAGTCGGTCATCTGACGCTGCGTAAAAACGGTGATTTTTGACAAAGGACTGAGTGTGGCTGAAAGCGTTAAAAGCCTTCATTGTTCCTTTCTGCTGGTCTTCATGACATTCGGCACAGTTTACCTGCTGTCCGACTGCCAGTGCTTCGGGATGGGAGGCGGGCAGACCGGGAATGGCTTTCATTTGGGCACATGAAGCAACCATAATAAAGAGTCCGGCTACAGCCAGAAGTGCGAACATCACTTTTTTGTTTTTCATTTTTTTCCTCCAATACCGGTGAAGTTCATGTTGTAGGTCAAGCGGAGAAGCGCTTTGGCCTCTTCGGTAAATTGGGGGTTCCTGCCATAACTAACGTCTCCCGAGAGCGCTACTGCGGGGGTAAAGTGATAGCCAAGTGAAGCGGTTGCTTCCCAGGCGTTGTTCACGTTGTAGATTTTCTCTTTGAAAAAATCGCCCAGCACGTCAATTGCCGCAAAATAACTTTTAGTATCGTGCATAACGAAGCAGCGTAACTCATGGTAGGAAGCCGATGTGTACGGTGTGATGGCAAAACCTTCTCCGGCGCTCAGGTAATGATAGCCAACACCACCACGGACGGTATTGTCTTTGTAGTTGACGCGAGCTTCACCACCGAAGCGATTGGCACTGCCGAATTCGCGGGTGTAATGCTTGTAGTCGGCAGCGACTTCGAGATTTTTGGTAAGTTCATATGAAGCGCTCAAACCGGTAGAACTGGATTTGTCACTGGCATTAAGGAGGGCTGCCGAAAACATGGTCCAGGCGTACAAATAGCTTTTTTCATGGTGTTGGTTGAATTCTCCCGTCAGCACCAGATGCTGAGTCGGCTTGATATTGAGCAGATAGGTGTGTTCTGCAATCTGCTGGGTTTCCGGGTTATAGCTGCTGTGTCCGATAATGTCGATTGTTTTGACCGGGGTGATCCAGATGTCGCCCCCTACCCTGCGATAGTCTCCGGCCGTGTGGGTGACAAGTGTCGGCGCAGCGCTTTCGTAGACGCCCGAAAGCCCCACTTCAAGCAAACCTTTGTAACGATAGTTCGCACGGCCGCCATAGAGCATATCCCCTTTACCGTCGCTGTTTTCACCACTGATATGGGTGGTATGAACGGTCGCGCCACCAAAGGCCGACAAACCAAAGCCCATAGGCAGATCGGTGCGGGCGCTGATGCCGTCAATGTGCTCATTGGCAATACCCTCGTGGATGAATATCCGTCCGGCACGGATGTTGGCATTGGCCTGACTGAAGCGATACTGAAGATACCCATACGTGAGACTTCCGGCAGTTTTATCGTTGTTGTAGCTCTTGTCGCTCAGATCAGCCCTCCCCCACCCATAGAGGTTGAGAGAGAGGTTTCCATCCGCCAGCTTGTCAGCAGTCAGTCCAAGAAATTCCGTAGCGGGGAAAAGAGTTTGCTTCGAGGCACCCGAGACGTCCCGCTGGCTGATGCCAAGGAGGGTGCTGGAGTCAACCGTTACGTCGGCTGCCAAAGCAGCGGACGAAGTAGCTGCAAGTGACGCTGTGCACAGTAAAGTGAAACACATTTTTTTCATAGAGTGACTCCTGTGAAAAGATAAAGAATCGTACCATTGTTTAGTTGTTTTGCAACAAGTTCAATTCTAAAGTCGGCCAACTACCAGGTTCTTCCGTTGTGCACTTCACCATGGCACGTTCCTGTGCAGGTAACAACACCTGAACCTGAACTGCGAACAATGTTCATGCCGGAGGCTGTCCCGTTCAAGATAACGTTAGCCGCTGTTTTAACAACGCTATTACTGTTACCATGTGCTGAGAAACCCGAACCACCCCCTGAATGACATACCGTACAGGCGGCCGCATGCTCACTGGGGCTGGAATGACGACCTCGAATATTCGGAAACACCGTACCGCTTGGTCGGCCTGTTGCGGCGTCGCCATGACAATCGGAACAGCCCGTCATTTGAGCCATGTTTGTAGCAGCAGACAGTTTATGACAGCTTTTGCAGTCAGGCGGAGTACTCGTTGCAACCGGATATATGCTTGCGCTCGTACCAATAGCGTGACAGGAGCTGCACCCACTTGTTGAAGATTTGTGCAGAGATCCCGGGTTGGGAAATGCGTGACTTGCCGTTGAGCCATGGCAGAGGGTGTTGTTAAAACATGTTGCACCCGCTGATGCGGCAACCGGAGTTGTGAGCCTGACCCCGCCGGCGTGACAACGACTGCACTCGGACGCGTTCCCCGGGTCGGTTGTTATATGGGTAGTCCCGGATGCCGTTGTCCCCCTCCACGGGGCTACGGGGTGAGGAGCTGATGTGTGGCAGCTTTTACATGATGTTCCGGTGCCGCTGACATAATCAGTGCCGTGACACTGGGTACAATAGCTAAAACCATGAGACGCATCCGGCGTCGCTTTGGCAGCACTGCCATGACTGGTCGGGGCGCTCCACCCTGCGGGGTGACCGTTCACGGCCCCATGACAAAGAGTGTTGTTGAAGCATGTTGCACCCGCTAATGCTGCAACCGGAGTCGTGAGCTTGACCCCACCGGCGTGACAACGACTGCACTCGGATGCATTCCCCGGGTCACTGGTTGTATGGGTAGTCCCGGATGCCGTTGTTCCCCTCCACGGAGCTGAGGGGTGAGGAGCTGATGTATGGCAGGTTTTACATGATGTTCCGGTGCCGCTGACATAATCAGTGCCGTGACACTGGGTACAATAGCTAAAACCATGAGATGCATCCGGCGTCGCTTTGGCGGCACTGCCATGACTGGCTGGGGCGCTCCACCCTGCGGGGTGACCGGAGGGCCCTGCCGGATGGCACGAAATACCACTTCGAGATGCGCTGAAACAGCTGACTCCGCTGATGCCACCACTCGCACTGGCAACCTGAGCACTGCCGTGGCATTCAATACAGATACTTTGATTCGCCCGGTAAGATGCGGGGTGATTCCCGCCAGTGACCGCCACAACCCATCCGACAGGGTGCTTGCCGGATGCATCCAGAATGACCGAGTTATCAGAAGCGCTACTACATCCCCACAGAATGGTACACAAAAGTAGAAATACACATCTTAATTTCATTGTAGCATTCTCCTCATTATTGCGGACAGGTGTTACGGGTGCTGGTATGGCACTACCGAAGTGTAAACGCACGGCTCATTCCCCCTGCAAACGTAGACGGGAATGAACCTTTTCACTGAAGCAGTATTATTAAGGTAAAATATTTGAGAGCTTATAATATATTTTCAAGCGATCATTAGCAATAAAAAAGAGCAATTTAGTCGTGTTGGTCCTAAAATTTAATTGTCGATATTTACAAAAAAGTTTGGGCCACAAAAAAAGCCGGGTTGCCAAAAATCTAAAATTTCGGCAACCCGGCTGTCTCAAGGAGACCCTATAGGCTTTCCGCCCCATTCTCGCGAATGGTTTAGTATTATCGTTATTTTACAAACATCATTCTATACTTGCTTATTACTAACTTAAACTGTACCGCCCTGTCAAGCTTGTATTTTTTACCCCGCACGACAGATTGTGCGAACAAGTTGCGTGCAAACAGGCCATTACACCGCGTCAGTCAGCCGTTTTTGCTTATTATTGAGACGATTGAGCGCATGGATATACGCCTTTGCCGATGCAACAATGATATCAGTTGAAGCTCCTTTGCCAACAACTGTGTGATTCCCCTCAGAGACCCGCACGGTCACCTCGCCCTGGGCATCAGTACCGCCCGTAATAGAACCGACATTGTACTGCGTCAGTTTTGATTTCGACTTGGTCAGCTTTTTAATTGCCTTGAATGTCGAATCAACCGGGCCGTCACCCAACTCTGCCGTGCGTACAGTGACACCATTTACTTCCATCTGGACCGTTGCCGTTGCTACCGCAAACGAACCGCAGGTGACGGTGACATGATCCAGTTTGTACTGATCCTCTTCACGGGCTTCATCACACACAATGGCATCCAGATCTTCATCGAAAACTTCTTTTTTCAGGTCCGCAAGATCCTTGAAGCGGTCAAAGGCACGATTGAGCTTGTCATCATCAAGATCATGGCCCAGTTCTTCAAGGCGCTTTTTAAAAGCATGGCGGCCGGAATGCTTACCAAGGACCAGGGCGCTGGCCAAAAGCCCGACCGATTCCGGAGTCATAATTTCGTAGGTTGTTTTTTCCATCAGCATACCGTGCTGATGGATGCCCGCCTCGTGGGCAAAGGCATTCGCGCCGACAATCGACTTATTTGGCTGTACGGCAATGCCGGTGACTGCAGTTAATAAGCGACTGGCTGGAGTGAGCTGTTCCGTCACGACATTTGTTGCGAAGGGGAGAATATCGCCACGGGTTTTAAGGATCATGACAAATTCTTCCAGCGAGCAGTTACCGGCACGCTCACCGATGCCGTTGATCGTACACTCCACCTGACCGGCCCCGGCTTGAATGGCAGCAATCGAGTTCGCAACCGATAGTCCCAGATCGTTGTGACAGTGGACCGAAATAATTGCTTTATCAATATTTGGCACATTATCTTTGAGATATTTAATGATGTCGAAATATTCGAACGGAATAGTGTAACCGACTGTGTCCGGAATATTGACAGTTGTTGCACCGGCAGCAATAACAGCCTCGACAACTTCGGCAAGAAACGGCAAGCGGGTACGAACAGCATCTTCACACGAGAATTCAACATTCGCGGTATACGAAGCGGCACGTTTGACCGCCTTCACTGCAGAAGCGAGAACTTTTGCCGGTTCCATCTGCAGCTTGTACTTCATATGAATATCTGAAGTAGCGATGAATGTATGAATTCGTCCCTTTTCGCCAGCATACTTCAGCGCTTCCCAAGCCCGGTCGATGTCCTTCTCACTTGAGCGGCACAGTCCGGCAATTTCCGGGCCCTTGATGGTCTGGGCAATTTTCTTGACCGCTTCAAAATCACCTTCGGATGCAATCGGAAAACCGGCCTCGATGACGTCGACATTAAGTTTCTGCAGCTGCTTGGCGATCCGCAGTTTTTCCTCAATATTCATACTGTTGCCGGGGGCCTGCTCACCATCCCTCAGTGTCGTATCAAAAATTCTGATAATCTTCCTGTCATCTTTCTTCGACGCTTTTGCCATGTGCCGTTCCCCTTTCAATGTCCTGCGAGACAGCTGTTTTCTCGCATAGATGTTTTCAGCTCCCTAAAATAAAAAAACCTCTACCCCAATATTTGGGGCAGAGGTTTTGAGCCATCCGCGGTACCACCCAATTCGTCTGAATACGACCAGACCTTGATGCGCCTTTAACGCAGGCTCACGACTCTGACTACTGATTCACCAGAGCGGCTCCAAGGCGAGTTCACCACAATGCTTACCGGTTCGCACCAACCACCGGCTCTCTGAAAAGCATGTAAATGGCTACTACTCCTCTTCATTGCCTTTACA
>JAYTVV010000198.1:0-3449 GCA_043743795.1 Geobacteraceae bacterium | reverse complement strand
AAGAAGACGAAGCAATCGTTGGAGTGGCCGAAGCAGCATAATGTCCACGGATGGATAAGGAAGAGGCGGATTTGCCTCTTACCACTAGAGGAGACATATCATGTCAGACAAGATACGAACCATAGAAGGTATTACCAAGGAATCCACCCAGGCCATGATCGATGATGCCCTGTCGGTGTATCCGGAGAAGGCCAAGAAAAAACGCGCGCCGCACCTGGCGCCCAACGATGCAGCTTCCGGCTGTGCCAGTGTCAAGTCCAACAAAAAGACCGTTCCCGGCGTGATGAGTGCCCGTGGCTGTGCCTATGCCGGTGCCAAAGGTGTTGTCTGGGGTCCGATCCGCGACATGGTCCATGTTTCCCACGGTCCGGTCGGCTGCGGTTGGTACTCCTGGGGCACACGTCGTAACCTGATGACCGGCATCAACGGTGTTACCCAGTTCGGCATGCAGTTCACTTCCGACTTTCAGGAAAAAGACATCGTTTACGGTGGCGACAAGAAACTCGATACGCTGCTGCATGAAGCCCGTGAACTCTTCCCGCTGGCCAAAGGTATGTCGGTGCTTTCCGAATGTCCGGTCGGATTGATCGGTGACGATATCAACTCCGTTACCAAACGTGTTTCCAAAGAATTGGATATACCGATCATCCCATGTAACTGCGAAGGTTTCCGGGGAGTTTCCCAGTCGCTTGGTCACCACATCTCCAATGACTCGATCCGCGACTACATCATCGAGACCCGTGAGTTTACTGAACCGTCCAGCCCGTATGATATAGCCCTGATCGGGGATTACAACATCGGTGGCGACGTCTGGTCGGCCAAGAGCCTGCTGGAAGAGATCGGCCTGAATGTTAAATCCGTCTGGACCGGCGATGGCGAGCTGGAGAAGATCGCCGCCACGCATACCGTCAAGCTGAACCTGATCCACTGCTACCGCTCCATGAACTACATGTGCAAGGTCATGGAAGAGAAATACGGCATCCCCTGGCTGGAGTTTAACTTCTTCGGACCGACCAAGATCAGGGAGAGCCTGCGGGCCATTGCCGAGCGTTTCGACGATGTCATCAAGGAAAAGGTCGAACTGGCCATCGCCAAGTACGAGCCGATCATGCAGGCCATCATCGACGAATACAAACCACGCTTGGACAAAAAGAAGGTCATGCTGCTGGTGGGTGGACTCCGTCCCCGCCACACGATCGGGGCCTATGAGGATCTGGGTATGGATTGCGTCGGCGCTGGATACGAATTTGCCCACGGCGACGATTACGATCGTACCGCCCCGGAAATGCCGGAAGCAACGGTGGTCTACGATGACCCGTCCGAGTACGAGTTTGAGAAGTTTGCCCACGCCCTGAAGCCCGACTTGATCGGTTCCGGCATCAAGGAGAAATACGTTTTCCAGAAGATGGGGATCCCGTTCCGTCAGATGCACAGCTGGGATTATTCAGGCCCGTATCACGGCTATCAGGGTTTTGAGATCTTCGCCCGGGATGTGGATATGGCCGTTAACAGCCCGACCTGGAAACTGGTGAAGGCCCCCTTTTAAAGCAGATAAACACGGAGGCACAGAGTACATGGAGAAAATCAAAAACCGGAAATCGGTTTTGTTTTAACCAGAATCTAAAGTCTTTCTCTGTGCCCTCTGTGCCTCTGTGTTGGATAAAAATATTCGGTTGTGCGACAGATTGGTCGCCAACCCCAAAGGAGCACATCATGGCAAATTTATTAGGAATGGAAGTCAAGCCGGTTACCGAGACCCCACCCGAAGAGATAGAGCGGGTCAAGAACTGGATCAACTCGGAAGAATATAAAGAAAAGAACTTTGCCCGTCAGGCGCTGGTGATCAATACGGCCCACGCCTGCCAGCCGCTGGGCGCCCAGCTGGTTGCCCACGGTTTTGAAGGAACGCTGCCGTTCGTACACGGTTCACAGGGGTGTGCCTCCTATTACCGCTCGACCCTCAACCGCCACTTTCGTGAGCCGGCACCGGCGGTATCGGATGCCATGACCGAGGACGGCGCGGTGTTCGGCGGACAGAACAACCTGCACGAAGGCCTGGAAAATGCCCACGCCCTCTACAAGCCCAAGATGATCGCCGTCTTCACCTCCTGCATGCCGGAGGTCATCGGCGACGACCTTACCGCTTTCATCAAGAACGCCAAGCAGAAGGCCTTTATTCCGAAGGACCTGCCGGTGCCCTACGCCAATACGCCCAGCTTCAACGGCACGCATATCCACGGTTATGACTCCATGCTGGTGTCTATCCTGCAGAACCTTACCGAAGAGAAACAGGTTGAAGGACGTTGCACCGGCAAATTGAACCTGATCGCCGGTTGCGACTTCAATACCGGTGACTACCGTGAATACAAACGCATCCTGAAAGAGTTCGGTATCCCTTATACGTTGCTGGCTGATATCGGCGACACCTTTGATTCTCCCTGCGACGGCACCTATAACATCTATGCCGGCGGGACCAAGCTGGACGAGGCCGCCGATTCGATCAACGGTAAGGCCACCATCGCCATCGGTCCCTATGCAACACCCAAGACCTTCGGCTGGATCAAGGACACCTATTCCGGTAAACATGTATCCATGCCGATGCCGATGGGTATCGAAAAGATGGATGCCTTTATCATGAAGGTTGCTGAACTTTTCGGCAAGGATGTACCGGCATCACTGAAGAACGAGCGCGGACGCGCTGTGGATGCCATGACCGATTCACAGCAGTACATGCACGGCAAGAAGTTTGCCGTCTATGGCGACCCTGACTACCTGACCGGTTACGTATCCTTTCTGCTGGAGATGGGAGCCCGTCCGCACCACATCCTCTGCAGTCGCGGTAGCAAAAAGTTGGAAAAAGAGTTGCAGGCCATGCTGGATGGCTCCATGTACGGCACCGGCTGCAAAATCTACATGAACAAGGATCTCTGGCATATGCGCAGTCTGGTGATGACCGATCCGGTTGACGCCATGATAGGCGATAGCCATGGCAAGTTTGTCGCCCGGGATGCCGGTATCCCGCTGTTCCGCTTCGGCTTCCCCATCTTTGACCGGGTCAACAAGCACCGCTACCCGATCATCGGCTATCAGGGCGTGGTCAACATGGTGACCGAGATCTGTAACAAGTTCATCGATATCAAGGATGAGACCTGTGAGGACCGCTTCTTTGAGTTGATGCGCTAAGGGTTGGATTGAGTTCGTAAGCCGCCGTACCTACATGCAAAACAAAAGGGCACTTCCCCATCGCGGGAAGTGCCCTTTTGTTTTAGCATTCGGTGACCTCTTACTACCCCTGTGTCCTCAACAGTTTCTCAAAGTCATCCAGGGCAAGGGGGCGATGGAAATAGTAGCCCTGGATCTCATCGCACCCCTGGGCCTGCAGAAATTCCAGCTGTTCACGGGTCTCGACCCCTTCGGCAATGTTATGGATGCCGAGTTTTTGCGACATG
>JAYTVV010000197.1:0-5290 GCA_043743795.1 Geobacteraceae bacterium | reverse complement strand
CAAAGAACAGGAAAAGGAACTGAATTACGAAATTGAAGAGGCGGCCTAACTGAAAAAGAAGCACTGCTAAGAAAAAAGCGAAAAATTCTTTACACTACCAACTACCCTTCTTGATTCGCAGAATAAATAATCACCGCATCTTCATCTGTTACCTGAAGATCAGCAGCAGTTGCAGGCACTACACTCAACTTCAATTGCAGATGGCAACCGCATACTCGAACTCGCGCAAAAGGCCGCCACGCTTTACTCTGCACAGATTTCTGAGGAAAAGCGCAAACTGCTGAATAGTGTGTGTTCGAACTCCACCTGGGCGGGGGGTAAACTGACGGTAAACTTCAGGAAACCCTTTGATTTGATCGCGATTACTAAGGATGAGTGCAAACAGAAAAAGGCCACTAATCCGAAGAAAAGTGACCTTTTTTAAAATGGCGTCCCCTACCGGATTTGAACCGGTGTCGCCGCCGTGAAAGGGCGGTGTCCTGGGCCAGGCTAGACGAAGGGGACGTATCAAACTTGCCACGCCGTTCCATTTAAGGAATCAGGCCCATGAAGCGTGGAAGGATGAGTTTTATATCCAACTTTTCCAGGGAAGTCAATTATTATTTTTGCGGGGTGGTGTTTTTTTATCTGAATGCCATAACTCAGGGCTGAGCGTACCACCGCCTGACAACAAATGTATTCCGGCTTTCCGTACCGTTCTGCCACGTATCAACCGGGCGGCGCGTACGCATAACGGCAGCAATCCGTTGTAATAACGGTGTCATAACCACCCCGCCATTGCCTGATTTGCCGCACTCAAGGCGACTTTCAATAGCAGTCAGATGATCAAGCACAATGATGACATGGCCATTCCAGACAATAATATCAAGCGGCTGAAGTAGCGCGGCAATTTCGGTGGAGCGCTTGCCGGCAACTGCCACTCCCTGACCAAAGGCCGTCAGGTGCGAGGTATTGCGAGGTGTCCACCCTCCGCTCGCATGATAGAGCAGACCGGAACAATCCAACCCGGCCAGCACATGCCGCCCCCCATCCTCCGCACCGCTGTCTTTATAGAACCATGCCGCAAGTTCAGGCACTCCGTCAACGGCATTTCCGCCCCAGACATAGGGCTTCCCGACAGAGGCCTTAAGTGTTGCAGCGATTTTCTCACGCGACGGAAGCAACGGGCGGCGCGGCTCCGGCATGGTGCCCTCCATCCGTAAAAAGCGGCTGTCAACATACAGACGAACGTTCGGCGGAGCTTTGTACTCATCAATTTCAACCTGATAGATATCAGAGCTGCCGAAGCGGAGTTTTTTGACCAGAGTAAAGACCGTTCCCGGCACAGCAATGTATTCAAGCTCCCGAACCTGCCCACATCTGTCTGTTTTTAGATTGTTACCGGTACGTCCTCCAAACACATCCTGAAAATCGGGTGAATTCAGCACCGGAGCAGGAGTGCGCGCCACGGCAAACTCAGCAGCATCTGCCGATACGAGACAGACATATCCAAACAAAATGAGGAAAATAATACTGTGCATCATTTTTGAGAATGGGAACCGGCGTGGCGAACCAACTCTTTTTGAGCAAACGTCAGGCGGGGTGATGCAAGCAGGTCCCGCCGGGTTGCAGCGGGGAGAGTCGGCAAAAAGGCGGTAAACCAGACCAACGGTGTGCGTGGGTTCTTAAGGATAGCCAGACGTATGTTGGGGCGACCGCTCCAGCGGCTGTTCCGGGCAACCAATGACGCATTTTCTGCAGTCGCGTGTGCCGATGCCAGAAACTGGTGCAGAGAACCTTCTTTCAAATGCGGATTTTCGAGACAGACTTCCACAACAGTGCATACACCTTCACGAAGCAGCGCATCAAGAACGGCAGATGTCCCGCGACGCGCCAGTGCCAGCTTGTTTCCAAGCGGCTGGGTCGGTATCTGCTGGACTATCTTACGTTCGGCAGCCAGGTGTATATCTGCAGACACCCCGGGGATTAAGCATAGTTTTAATAAATCGAAGATATAAAGAAGCGGAAGCAGGGTCTGGGCTATATGGGGCGGAGTATCCGGGTGAGCAACTACAGCGAATTTAACCGGATATGATTCAATAAGGCGCTTGTTGGCATAGATAGCGGCTATCAGAGGGCCACGATCCCGCCGCTTCAGGAGCACCAGGAGGTGCTGGGGGCCAAGGCTGGGGTTGCGCAACGCGGCCAGCAATACCTCCTCGCGATTACTTTGAATGACGGCGAAGAGCCGATCATCGTCGGCGGTAAGGGCTTCCAGCAGCTCATCCACCTGATCCGAAGCGGTACTTTCATTTTTCGGAATGACAGGTGGAGTCACTTCGTGTGACGATTCCTGATGCATAACACGCTTCCTGCTGTACGGAGTAATGCCCGTCACTGTAGCACCGGGAAGGACACAGCGGCAATATCTTTCCCGCAAAGATCACGTAATGACTATTTGCCGGCGTTTTGTGCCGGTTTCTAGCAGTTGCGTCGCAGAGCGCTTCATGCTACTTACAGATACCGTAACAGGCATGATAGAGAGGATGCTGTGACAAACATTCTGCTTGGACATACCCTGACTGAGTCATTAGAGATCGGTGATGACGCATTGGCGGAAATCAGCCTGATCCTCGAAATGCGGCGCAACTTCAGCATGTCGATCTACAAGGATAAGTGCATGAAACGCCGCATCGCGATACGGATGCGCTCGTGCCGCTGCCTTGATGCGGCTGCATATTGCAACCTGTTGCGACAAAGCGAGCAGGAACTTGATCTGCTGAAAAAGACCCTTACCATTCACGTCAGTCAGTTTTTTCGCAATCCTTCCATGTTCGAAAAGCTGCACACCACAATATTTCCGTACCTCTTTAAACAAAGAGAGGCGTCACAGGCTCCGCTCAGATTCCGAAGCCTTGGCTGTGCCGGCGGTGAAGAGGCATACAGCCTTGGCATCATCCTGCGTGAGTTTTTCGCACGGGAACTTCTGCAGGCACCGGTCGAGATTCTGGGCACCGATATAGATGCAGAAATCTTACGGGCAGCAGTACAGGCGGAATATAACGAGGACCGGCTGAAGGATCTTCCGGATCCAATCAGAGAACGCTATTTTGTCACGCATGGCCCTCGCGTGCAGCTCGCGTCCAAAATAAAAGAGATGGTCAGGTTTGAACTTCAGAACATTATGGATGTTGAAATGTTTGAGCCATGCCAGTTGGTACTGTGCCGCAATACACTCATCTACTTTACCCGGCCGGATCAGGAAAAAATATTGCGCGGGATCGCACATATTCTACCAACCGGTGGTATACTCGTACTCGGAAAATCTGAAACTCTGGTGGGCGACGTACGCACCCTTTTTTCAACAATATGTCCAACAGAACGAATCTATCGAAGGCTATAACAATTTATAATTATTTATATTTATTCCGTCACGCTTCTACGGAGGGTTGAACATGCGCATTCCCATAGGCTATAAATTCATTATCGGCTTTGTCGTTGTTGTTGCTGCTGTCGCGTTCAGCCCTCAAATGGTAGCACTGCTCGGTTATTCTCCGGAGATCAGCAGAGTCCTTGGCTATGTTGTCGCCCTGACGATCGGCCTGATTCTGGGGTGGCTGTTTTCAAAAGGATTTACCGCCAATATCGAAATCCTGACTGATTCAGCCGAATCCATCAGCCGGGGCGATCTGACCAGAGATGTATCGATACGGCCATCCCGCATTCCTGATGAAAGCCATGAACTGGCAGACCTGATCAACTTGATGCTTCAAAGTTTGCGGGAACTGGTCCGCCACATAAAGAAAACGTCCGGACAGCTGACCGAATCTGCCCGGGAGATAAATTCGACCGCTCTGGAAATTAACGCTTCGACCGAGGAGGTGGCTCAGGCAATTGAGCAGATTTCACGCGGTGCAGAAACCCAGGCCGAACTCGTTGAAAAAGGCTCAAAAACTATTCGGGAAATGGCTATCTCCATTGAACTGGTTGCAGCACGCGCGAGAGAAACCGCCAAGGCTGCCCGCGAGACCAGCTTGACGGCTCAGCACGGCGGCTCACTGGCAAATGATTCTCTGGAAAGAATGAAGGATTTTTTTGAAAAGCAGGAGCAGATAGGCCTGCAGTTTGGTACGTTTAACAGCAAACTTCAAAAAGTTGGTAAAGTTGCCGACTGCATCGGCGATATTGCCCGACAGACCAACCTGCTTGCTCTGAATGCATCGATTGAGGCTGCGAGAGCTGGTGAATACGGCAGGGGATTTGCGGTTGTCGCTGAAGAAGTGCGTAAATTGGCAGACAGCTCATCGCAATCGGCCGCCGATATCGGTGACATGATTGAAAATCTGCGCGAGGAGAGCCATAAAGTCCATGACGTTATCATGGAAAGCTCTCACAGTATAAATGAAGGAAAAAAGAATCTTGATATCACGGCAAGCGCCTTCCAGGAAATACTAAAAACCGTTCTAGACACCGAACGGAAAGCTTCGAGTATTGCTGACCTCTCAATGATGCAGAAAGAGGGCTCTGCAAAAATGGTGACGGCAGTTGATGAAATTGCACGATTGGCTGACGACAATGCAGCATCAACTGAGCAGGTTTCTGCGGCAACGGAAGAACAATTGGCGGCAATGCAGGACATGGCACTCGCAACCAAAGAGCTTGCCCAGCTTGCCGAGGAACTGATGACCGTTGTGGAACGGTTCCAGGTTGATCACGAATAATATGCCCGCTCCGACCACCCAAAACAGAAAATTCCTGATTTTCACATTACAAGGCGTACGCTATGCACTTGATCTGGCGCAGGTCGCCGAAGTTGCCGACCCGCCGCAGCTGTCGCCAATACCGCTCGCACCAGCCTGCTACAGTGGCGCTCTTAATTTCCATGGGGATATTGTCGCCGTCATTGATCTTGCTCTTTTTCTGAGCCTGGACGGAGCCTCCCTGCCCGAAAAAGTCGTCATACTCCATCAGAAAATAGCCTCACTTGCTTTTTCCGTTGGCACGGTAGTCAGAATTGCCTCAGAAGAGGCCATTTCCTTCCGTGCAGCGGCAGACACAGCATTTGCATCCGACATGCTGTGCCTGCCGGATGGGGAAGCCATTTTGCTTAACCTTGAGGCTCTTGTTCTTGAAGCAGAAATGTGCATAGAAAGACGATAACAGACAGCAAAATATGCCGTCATACAAAAAAAACTTGACTCCACCAAAAATGTGCGTATATTCCTAGGTCGATTTAGAAACCATGCGCTTTGCGTTCAAATGGTAAATACACAAAGAAAGAGGTAACACACATGAAAAAGCTGATCTCCCT
>JAYTVV010000196.1:0-2872 GCA_043743795.1 Geobacteraceae bacterium | reverse complement strand
AAAAGTTGGGAAGAAGCTGGCACGGTCAACTATGGTTAATACGCTGCAGATTTTCAAGACGATTTGGGATGATGCGATTATTGAGCATCGTTGGATGATTTTTGACCCACTCAAGGGTATCAAAAAAAAATTACCCAAGAAGGGCAAGAAGAAGGTGGATGTCTTTCGGTTCCACGAGTGGGAAACTTTGCTTGCGGCTATGGATGAGTTTTATCATCCGGTGGCAAAGCTGATGGTGCTGACCGGTATGATTGCTTCCGAGATTGCAGCAATCAAACCCCAGCATATCCGGGACGGGTATCTGTACATTGAGGAATCAATTGTCCGTGAAGTTGAAAAGGATGAACTGAAAAACAGCTACCGTGAACGACGTGTCCCAATAACCTTGGCCATTGCTGAAATTCTTGATTATGCACAGAGCAAGGCAACCGGCGAGTATCTGTTCACCATGAAGGATGGTGAGACGTTCAAGGCGGAACTGTTTCAGCGTCGAGTGTGGGTCAAGGCAATGAAAGCATCCGGTATAAAGTACCGCAAGCCGTACACGACCCGCCATACCTTTGCTGCATGGGCACTTGGTATCAGGATCGACCAGAACCGTCTGGTCAGTCTGATGGGGCATGCCTCAAAGCAGATGGTGTATGAAGTGTACGGAAAATATGTTGAAGGGCTGGAAAAAGACCGGATGGCAATTTTACGTTATTTCGGCAGGGATTTTCTGAAAGGCAAGGGGTAGAAAAAGGGAAAGCCCCGGCCGCATGCGAAAGAACCTGCGAAAGCCGGGGCTTTAAGCCCTTAACTACTCAAAGTAGTTGATATTTTTTGGAGCGGGAAACGGGATTCGAAGCCATGCTGTTGCTCTGGCCTAAAAACTCGTATTTGGTAACTATCAGATAAATTTACATTATTTTATATTGCAGTTTTCTTCTTTGTTGGTTCGCGTTCGCAAACGTTCACAAGTGTTCATATCCGTTCAGCGGTGTGGTCAAAAAAATGGTCAAAAGATTTGCTTGATTTTTTTGTCCACTTTGGCCCTCACTGTTGTACCAATTACGGACTTTTTTCCAGGATCTGCCACTCGATATCGTCGAATGTTTGAGACGACGCCTAACAACTATCTCAATGAGGTACTAAATACTGAGGGCAGACCCATGCAAACGTAACCGCACCACCAATCACTGGTGTTGAGCGGGGAAAGCCAGCGACTTAATGTACATTATGATCGATTTCATTTCGGCTGAGGTTGGATCGAGTACTTTTCCCTTCAGCGGGTTCTTGACGCACTGATTGATTATCTCACCCAATTCCCCATCGTCATATACGGCAGCATTTACCAAACCTTTTCCATCGGGGTGGCAGATGTTGCAACTTTTCCCGTTTGTCCCCAGTTGCTTGCTTGAGAAAAGTTCCTTACCTTTGCTGATGGATACTCCAACGCTTGCTATAGACAGGGATGGCATTACAAACAAGCACAAAACTATAGCTATCTGTTTCATTGCCTACTCCTGCCATGAAGTGATGGTTAATATGGATAAAACTGCCATGATTATAACGTCCTATCATGTTGCGGTGGAAAAGTATCGAGCACAATTTTCTTCATAACTCCTTAGTAGATTAACTAACCGAAATATCAATGCTTGATTCCCATAATCCATGCAGATTACAGCGTTGATATGCGACGAGTGTTACCTTGCCAGAAGGGGCAGATTCTTTGGGTAATACGACTACAAACGTAACCTTAGGTTTTAAGTATCCCTTAGGCTGCATGTCGATCCGGCCAGTTGGCTCATTGCCGATTGCAAGCTCAATGTACTCAATCCAGTGACTCGGTCCCATGCCATGTAGATTTTCACCAACAGAGACCTCAACAGTAAAAGACTCACCAGCTTTAACCGATGCAGGCGCCGAGATTGCCGGAGCGTGCGACTTTTCAAGTGGAGTTTTCTTGGCCTGGTCCTTTACACGGTTGATATCTGTAAAGAGCGATTGGTCAACCTTAACGGGGAAATAACGCTCCGCTGAAGCTACTGAAACACTGATGCCGGTCGCGATAGAACCAATAGTTGCTGTCTTCAAAAAAGTACGTCTGTCCATAAGGTGATCTCCTTTCGGTGTGGTTGTAAAAAGTCATATTCCGCATGCACTCGGTATAAATTCGAGTTACTGTTAGCCTGTATTTGAATCATGACTCACAATTTACTTGAACGTATTGATTATGTATTCTGCTATTTTATTAGCGTCTGTTTACGGCAAAGTTTTCTCGTCAAACATCGACATACCTTCACCAGGTTTCCTCATGAGTTTTATGATGTCTTTGACCGACTTAACGCCATTCTTTTCGCGATCTATTTTTGAAAGTGTCTTAGCAGGGTTGATGAGATTTCCGCCTTCGAAATGACAAGCCGAGCAGTATTCTTTAAACTCCGCTTCACCAGTTTTGGGGTTGGCCCGCGCCGTGCCTCCGAAGGCTGTGAATGCGAAGACTCCTATTGCCCCTGCAAGAATATACGTCTTTACTTTGACCCTGGTTTTCATGCTACCCCCCCGTACCGTAGTTAGTGGCAATGTAATCAGCGATGATTTTGGCATTAATCTCTGAGATAGGAGCTCCATAGACCTTTATCATCTTTGATACCTCAGCCTGCCACTTCGCCTTCGAAAATTTCTGCTGTGTCGTTATGTAATCAAGGCTGTGACATATACGGCAGTACCTGCTGGTGGCATCCATACCAGGACCTTCCATTAACGAAATTACCGGTGCAGGAAGAGTTAGGCTGCGCTTTGAACCATTTTTGACGAAGCCTTGGTCGCCAGCTATGGCAACTACCGTAAATACTAGAGAGACAACGATACAGAGCAGGATAGTGGTTTT
>JAYTVV010000195.1:0-53325 GCA_043743795.1 Geobacteraceae bacterium | reverse complement strand
GGATCGCAACAAATAATTCCAATTTCAAATCAAAGATGCCATCAAGACGGCGAGGACTGAGTCAACGAAGGCATACATCAGTATGCTGATGAGACGAAGACGAGCCAACGAAGATGGGGCTTTGATATGAAATTGGCCTAACAAGGTGCCTCAAGGTAGGTATCAGAAAAGAGATGGCTGAAACCAAGTTCGTTGATAGAACGTAACATCCCGTCGGTCACATTCACCAATTTCGGTTCAATGCCCCGCAGTCTGGCACAACCGACCCAGGTATCCAGCAACTGTAAGCCGCTGGTGTCAGCCATTTCGACCTGACTGCAGTTTATCCAGAGACATCGCTTCCCCTCAGATTCCAGTTGATTCAGAGAAAAAGCCAATAAATCCATGTTGTAAACGACACCGGTCATTGTCCAATCTCCCTCTAAATGGGCGACTGCGCCTTCCACTCGAACTGACATATCAGACTCCGATCAAACCAGAAATAATCAGTCATAACGGGTTTTTCATATCTCATGCCAACTATGACCCGATAATTCGTTAGTAAAATATGATAGTTAGATTCATTAGCCGGATAGTGGTGGTACAAATTGGAGAGCCGTTGGACTACATGTACGGATAGACTTCTCTAACATACTAAAATTAAACATATTATTGTTTATGTTAGTTTTTTTTCAGAAGAGTGTTTTGTTGCATCGCAAAACCATTTTTATCCGAAGCTTTCCCATGCAGCAGAGCACTGAATTACGTAGCTGCTCTTTTCGGAAAGAGGTGAAGTAATACCAATTCCAGATGAAAGAAGATCTCAAGTCGGCGAAGATTGAGCCTGCGAGGCGTACTTTTCAGTACGTTGAGCGGGCGAAGATGAGCCAACGAAGAGAGGGCTTTGATATGGAATTGGAATAACTTGCGATTACATCACCGTGTGGTACATTTATACGCATGCATGAATCTGCAATAACGCCATATATACTGGAGTCACTTCGTAATCCGGCAGCCTATCCGGTTCAGACCCGAACAGTCGAACTCATTCAAACACATGTTTCATGGCTTTTTCTCACTGATACGCATGTATTTAAACTTAAAAAGCCGGTTAACTTTGGCTTTCTCAATTACTCAACACTCGATCTCCGACAATTTTACTGTAATGAAGAATTACGCTTAAACAGGCGCCTCTGCCCGGATATCTACGAAGATGTGATAGAACTTCACCAAACAGATTCGGGAGCATCATTTGTCGGCAACGGAACAACAATTGAGTACGCCGTCAAGATGAAACGATTACCTGCCGAAAGAATGCTTGACAGACTTATTGACAGCGGCTCTGTTTCACTTGAAGAGATTCAAATCGTTGCATTTAAAATTGCTTATTTCCACGCTCATGTGCCTTCATCGCCGTACATATCTACATTTGGCTCACTGGATCAGATCCAGTTGAATTGGCGAGAAAATTATGAGCAAACACTGCCATTCAGAAACTCCACGCTCCCGCCGGAAGTATGCGAAACCATTTGCGACTATAGTGATTTTTATATTGATTCACACCGACTGCTTTTTGTTGAACGGGTTGATAATGGCTTCATCCGGGAGTGTGACGGAGATATTCATCTCGGTAATATATGTCTGCTGAATTCTATGGCGTATATCTTCGACTGTATTGAATTCAATGACCGATTTCGTTGTTCAGATACCGCTGCCGACATCGCTTTTTTGCTGATGGATCTTGATTATCATCATCGCCCTGACCTTGCAGATGCAGCATTGACTGCCTATATCACCGCAACAGGTGATACGGATTGTGCAAAACTGATTACGTTTTACAAGGTGTATCGCGCTTTCGTGCGCGGCAAGGTTGAAAGCCTGCTCGCGCTTGACACCGGTATTTGTGAGAATGACCGTGCTGCAGCAGAAAAACGGGCCACCCGCTATTTCCGCCTGGCGCAGGGGTATTGCCTGAGAGGCCGTCTGCCGTTAACCCTGTTTATTACCTGCGGTACAATGGGATGTGGGAAAAGTACTCTGACTGAGCAACTTGCCTTCGAACTCGGCCTGGTGACCTTTAACTCAGACGTTGTACGCAAACAGCTGGCAGGGATGGCAGAGGAAGCAGCGGTTAAGGCTAGGTATGGCGAAGGACTCTATTCAAAGGAAATGAGTCAGGAGACCTACCGACAGTTGCGGCTATTGGCAGCCCGTGAACTGTCTTACGGACATTCGATAATAATTGATGCGGGATTTGGAACAGCTGCCGTACGGACCGAATGTGCGCAACTGGCCGCGTATTATAAGGCTAAGTTTATCATTTTGCTCGTACAGTGCGACCATAATGAGCAGCGGCAGAGGTTACAAGAGCGTACTTCACGCGGCGGGTCTGTGTCCGACGGTAGGGAAGAATTGTTGATGCGACAACAATACGAATTTGAGCCACCAGAAAATTCGGAAGGCACTGTCATAGTATGTTCAACCGGCGGGGCGTCAAAGCATGTTTTAAACTCTGCGGTTCAACAAATCTACAAAGCCTCCGGACTTACGAAACATCACACGTAAATCCGGAGGCAAGATTCCTATTGATACGCTGGCGGGAGATCATGTATCAGCTCTCATGGATTACGTACGTCAGTTTTCAACTGCGGTGAAACATTAATCAGATCCATAATATTTACTGATGTGATTCCGCGCACAGTGAGTGCTGCGCAGGCTGTTTATTGTGGGACACTGAATCAGTTGGACATAAGACATGCCAAAATAATATTCTAATTTTATATGCAATATCAGTCTGTTATGAGCCTGATGATTTCAGATGTCGGTAAGATATAATTGGTGGGGAGATAATGACGTGATATTTCGACGTGGTATGTGACTGATAGCAGGGCGTTACGGAATGAATGTTAATTTTTTACTGCGGTCGCTGTTTGTAACAATGAGATGTCAGTCTCCACCACACAGCTTTTCAATCTGGCCGAATAAATCTTCCAGGTTAACCGGCTTTGCCACATAGCCATTGATACCCGCAGTTAAAAACCTGTCGCGGTCTTCTGCAAAAGCATGTGCCGTCATGGCTATAATCGGAATATATGGATCAACACCTATCAATTGTCCCGAACGGATAATCTGGGCAACCTGAGTGCCTTCCATATCCGGCATGGAGATGTCCGTCAAAACAATTTCAAAGTTCTCTTTCTGTAATGCATCCAAAAGGTTGGCACCGTTTTCTACCGTTGTCACTTTATAGCCTCTGCGCTGCAGCAGTTTTTGTGCAACAACCCTTCCTCTCTCATCATCATCGGCAAGAAGAATAGTGCGGGCCCGAGCATGAGTTTGAACCTGAACTTCAGTTTGAGCTTGAGCTAAAGCCTGTGCCCGGTAAACCGGCAGCATAATCGTAAAAACAGACCCCTCTCCAAGTACACTTGAAACAGTGACACTGCCACCCATCAAAGCCAGCAAACGTCGACAGATCGGCAACCCGAGACCTGTTCCTGATACGCTGCGGGTTCTAAAATCAGCCACTTGTGTGAAACTGTCAAAAATATGATCAAGTTTGTCTGCCGGGATACCGATGCCGGTATCTTTCACCACAATACACAGTACATCCTGATCCGGATTTTCCGCAGGTAATGACTGGGCGCAGGTAATTTCCAACGATATTGTGCCGTGTTGAGTAAACTTTATGGCGTTGCTAATCAGGTTGGCAATAATCTGGCGCAGGCGTTGTTGGTCGCCGGAGATGAATTCAGGAATGTTTTCCGCCACTGATGCAGTTAAAACGAGTCCCTTTTGGTCGGCACTGGCAAAGAATATCCGTACCAACTGAGCACTTAACGATGAGATTGAAATAGTCTCGCAACTCAGTTCCAGTTTACCAGCTTCAATTTTGGAAAAATCAAGTACGTCGTTGATTACCTGCAGCAGCATCTGGGAAGCCGACTTACAATCTTTCAAATATTCCTGCTGCTGCATGCTAAGCAGTGAACCTTCAAGAAGTTCTATATTCCCCAGCATGGCACTCAGCGGTGTGCGTATTTCATGGCTCATGGTCGCAAGAAAATCTGATTTGGCAACATTCGCGGTCTCTGCTGCTTCTTTTGCCAGCTGCAAGGCTTCCTCTGCCTGTTTGCGAACCACGATATCCCACGACAGATTCGCCAGATGATGAATGGTTGCCAGTTCCTGTTCTGTGTAATTGGATTGCTTGTTACCGACACCCAGCACCGCAACAATCAGATTATTGCGGATAATTGGTACAACAAGCTCTCTGATAACCGGAGCATGGCCCTGCGGAAGACCTTTACGGCCAGGCATTGCAACATAATCATTATGTATCAACGGGCTTTTTTCCCGGATGCAATCTGCCCACACCCCGGCACTGTCAAGAGGATAATGCTGTCGTAAACCCTGGGCGGAACAAATAGTCGACAGTGTGTTGGTGGACCAGGTTTGAAGAGACAAGCCGGCCTGATCAGCATCCACAAAATGGAAAAAACCAATCTGACTTTCTGTAAGAGTTTCAGCTTCATCCAGAACTTTAGTCAATAGCATGTTAAGCGAATGCTTAAACGCATAGTCACTAATTCTCAGGCGGGCCTGCAAAACCTTTTCAGACTGCTTACGCTCGGTAATATCAATAGTGTAGCCTGCAAGCAGAGTTTTATCGCCTTGAATAACCGGAAACTTTATGGAAGTGTAGCTACGGCCGTTGAATTCCTCTTCAATTTCAAGAACCTTACCACCCGCAATTACACTTAAGTCATCTGCAGTGATTTTTCTTGCCATTTCAGCCGGAAACAACTCGGCCATTGTCTTACCAATCATTTGTACGCCGGACAGACCGATCATCTTTTGATAATTATCACTGGCCTGAATAACGCGACTTTCTGTTGAAGTGACCTCCTTGATGAATGAGTAAATCGGCGAGTACTTCATAAACATTGCGAAACGCTCATTGGTTTTGCTCAGTTGTTCCTCAATCTGTTTGCGTTTGGTGATATCTATTACGGTAATCCAGTATTCACCGTCGTGTGCCGTAGTAGCCCGCAGATGCGCCCAAAAGAGCGAACCATTGGCTCGCTTCATACGCATTTCCCAAACCTGTACTTCATTTACCTCACAGAGTTTTTTGCGATGCAGGCAATAGACATCCTGATTATCTCTGGAAATAAAAAAAGATAACGGTTTCTTAAGCACATCAGTACGCACCAGATCCAGCATTGATGCGACAGCAAGGTTGGCTTCCTTAATCAGTCCGTCCTTGCCGAGTGTTAAATAACCGACCGGAGCCAAGTCATATAAATCGAAGTAACGGGATCGAGAAACTTCGAGTTCATGCTGGGTACGGCGTAGTTCCTCATTCTGCATTTCCAGTTCGATCTGATGCACCCGCAGCTCATGAAACACTTTATGAGATTCATCAGGTGACAGTGTCTCGAGAATCACACCTTCGTCCAGGCGGACTTTTTCCTCAGCACGTTCACGAAGCGTTTGAGCGGTTCCGGCATATGTCATTGCAGTGTTATTTTTGGTCACGCTATGCTCCTGCGATTAAGACTCCCTTTCTCGCAAGGAAAGAGAATATGCAAAAAACAACAGCAAACTCTACACCTCAATCCTGAACTCCGCTCCACCATCCACGTTGCGTGCAGTCAGACTGCCGTACATTTTTTTCTCTATGATCATCTTGGCCATGTACAGACCGATGCCGGCCCCGGAACTTTTCTGTTTTGTCGTAAAATAGGGATCAAATATTTTAGGCATGATACTTTCGCTGATACCGCCGCCGTTATCATGAATTGTTACGACGGATCGCCCGTTCTCCTGAAAAATACGGATGTGAATCAGAGATTGTGCGACCTTACGGTCCATGATCACATCTCTGGCATTGAGCAAAATATTGAGTAGTGCCTGCAGGTATTCGTTGGGGTACCCCTCAGCCGACACCTCCGATTCTCCATCAAGTTTTAATTTAATTTCTTTTCTTTTTAACGACGGTTCTATGAAACAAAGAGAACGACATACAACGTCGTTGACAATAAAGAAACTCGCTTTTTCTTCATAACTGAAAAAATTGCGAAAATCGTCAATAGTGTCAGAGATTTGCTGGAGAGTCCGCATTGTTTCAGCAATATCTGCGTCAAGTTCTTCTACGGTGAGATCATCGGCCTTATAGGCAAGTTGCAGGCTCTGAACAATCAGTCCGATATTATTGAGTGGCTGACGCCATTGATGGGCAATAGTGCTGATCATTTCGCCCATCGCATTCAGGCGACTCTGTTGAATGATAATATCATCCTTTTTGCGTAGTTCGGCTACCGCCTCAGTAATACGAGTTTCAAGAGAGCTGTTTATATCTTCAAGCTGTTTTTGATGTGCTGCCAGTAATTCTTCATGACGTTTTTTCTCAGTAATATCCCTGGCAATATGGACACTGGCCGTTATCTGCCCTTCTGTATTAAACAGTGGAGATGTCGTAACCTCAAGCGCACCGTTGATATATTTATCTGTAAACTGGGATGTTTGTGATTTTCCGCAGGCAAGCATCCTGGCATGTGGACATTCGCCAGGAGCGAAATTGGTACCATGCATCAACTCATAGCATTTCCGGCCGACGAGTTCTTGCGGAGAATATCCGCAATGCTCTGCCATGGCCCGATTGACTCGAAGGATGGAATGGGTATTATCAACGATGAATATTAAATCTGAAACCGCATCGAACGTCTGTTCCCACTCCCGTTTGGCGTGGAGAATATGTCTTTGTTCCTCAAGAGAGACGTCTGTTGCATCTGTCGACATGGCCGGATCCTTTTGTCCACAAACATGGGGCAGTTATTTGGCACACGAAACTTAAGAGATTTTATCACATGCATAACAATTATCCAGCAGATTTCAAAATTTCTTCTCGAATGACATCAAGATATGCCCTCCCGAATCTGAGGTCCGGCTCAAGGTGATTTCCCTCAGCCCATTCGTTCCACGACTTTACAAAGATAATTTTGTGTTCCGGAGGCGTATGTTCCATAATTTCAAGTGCCTTCTTAACTTGAGTTCGGAACAGTTCCGGAGTTGACCCATGCAGGACAAGGCCATTACTGCCACTTCTCGGTGTATTATCCCAGTTTGGAATCAGGCACGGATAATAGTTACGAGATGTCTTCGTATTCAAAAGGTTATGTAACAAAACATCTGCATAGCGATGAATAGTTGGCCGCCCAAGCATATCCTGACAGATATGTGACAACTTTTTAACCGGTTGACGTCTGGACACGTATTCATTACGCCTGAGTGTCGGCAGATCCTGGGTCAGCGTCGCATCAAACCCGAACTCCATAGGGTTCCAGGTCTGCTTTCCATTTACCAGTGCCACCATATGCAGGCCCGGCAGACCCGCTTTTACAGCCATTTCTCTCCAAAACTCGATGACCCTGCCTATTTCCGGAATTTCACTCGGGCGGTAAATTACAAACAGGGGTTTTCCGTCAACAGTAAGGTATCGCCTATCAGTAAAAGCCGGCAGCAATTCATAAAAGTGCGCCTGATAGTCCTCAAAGCCAGGGTAAGTCTGCTCTATCAGCACCTTATTCGGACTACCATGCCAGATACCGGTCCAGGTCTGGTTTGCCCAGCACATGCAGAAAGGAAAATCAGGCTGTCCTGACTGCAGCACTTCATTCAATGGTCTCTCAAGTATTCTTTTACCGGCAAACCAGTAATGGTAGTAGCAGAATGCTTCTATGCCATACTCACGAGCCAGTTCCGCCTGGGCGATTCTTGTTTCAGGGACGCGGAGATCATAATACCCGAGGTCGGCAGGAACATGCGGCTGATAATGCCCCCGAAACATCGGCTTCGCTTTTCCAACGTTAGTCCACTCGGTAAACCCCCTCCCCCACCATTCATCATTTTCCGGGATGGGATGGTATTGGGGGAGGTAAAATGCGATCATTCGCGCCATAACAACCTCCTTTGCTGAAATAAAAGCCAAATGATTTCAGCTTGTTTTTGAGCATCGTCATTACAAGCAAAACCACTTCCCTCGAATGTTCAGACAACATCAATAACCGTGTAAGGATAACCACCTTGTCCCAACGGGTTAAATAGCGGTCGAAATGGTGCAGTGTTGTGTGAATATTCTGTACAAACCCGGAGTCGGCAATTTCTGCACTATCAGAATCACAGTAATAGTTGCCTGTTGGAATACCGTGTGGCTCATGTTTTAAAAATCTTGCTGCATGGAGTGTATCTTTAACGGTTTTGGCGAGACTCTCTTTTGTTGAAATACGGATGTATTCGTCTCTGATTTCTTCCGCTATCCGTATCCTGAGTTCGGGGTTGTCTATTAAAAAACCGAGAGTATCAAGGTATTCCAGCTCATTGTTTACCGTTCCGATATACCGCCGATACAATGATGCCGTAAAAAAGTTTTTGCCGTTAAACACGTTTGACGCGCCGTATTTAAATACCGGACATGCCAGACCAATTAGTGCCGCATAAATTGTCCCGCCAAGAGAAGGTTGTGGAAGTGCATCCAGACATATATCAGAAGCCCTGTAATAGTCCGTGGGATCATCCACAAATCCCAGAAAATGGATTTTTTGTGAAGAAATGCCGTACTGTTTTCTCAATTCGGAGTTTTCAGAAACGCCGATTACAAACAACTCCACCGTATCGAACCGTTCGACTATTTTCTGTGCCGTCCTGTAAAAATTATACCCGGCATTCGGGATAAATTTTTCAGGTGTACCGATTGTCATCACGCAGATAGCATCGGGGTTCATACCAAGTTTTTGTTTGGCTCCTCGCTTGTCCTTGTGACCAAACCCGGTATCCAGATCGTCCAGCTGCGTAAAAGGGAAATAAGACACATTTTTCAGCGGGCGGGTTGCGAGGGTAAATCTGGCATGAAACTCGGACGGCGCCAATACCATATCGATAATTGACGCCCCAAGCCAGAACCAGGAATGAGCATGATTTAAAAGCAGTACGGGAGGTTTTGTGTCATGTGAAAGAGCAATGACCGGAACTGGGTCATCGGGATGGTGGTACAACACCACACACGCGGCCATGCCGGCAAGCTGTCTCAAAACACCGGCACGCTCAAACAACGACTCGATAGAATTCAGTGATATTATTGGTACGCTTTCGATTCCCTCCGTAAACCATCGAGGAACATTTTGGAGGTTTTGTCCGGTAAGCACAACTAATTGCCGGTTATCTTCATGCCGCTTGATAAATTGATAGAGAGCCCTTGTGTGACCACCGACTTCAAACAGCTTTGTTGCAACATGGATGATGGAATATTCCTTCTCTCCGGAAAATAGTCCGGCAGTCTGTGCCTCCGTTTTCACCCTGTCACAATGTGACTCCAGATGCATCCCGTAATTAAACAGTATGTTCTCTATTCTGCCATCAGAATAATAGCCCGGGTGATTTCTCCAGGCAAAATTGGCAAGGAACGAGATTCGCTCAATCAAATCCTTTTCCGGAAGCTCACCTGCAATATCCAAAATTTTTTTATTGATAAAATAGTCGTAAAAACAGTTATTTCTACATAGGTTGTTAAATGAATAGACTGACATGTACACCTTCACTTTCTGTCAAGTTTATGGTACGGCACTCACAACAACATCATCAACTGCCATTCCATACGCGCCGACGTAACCGGGCAGTGTCGCCAAATCAATACTGATCCCGCCAGTAAGATACGCCGCCCGGCTATCAAAGCCACCATCAGAACCGTCCATCATTAATGTCCCGTCGTAGTACACCTGAATTCGGCTGCCACTGAAAACCAGCTTCAGATTATGCCACCCCGTACCGACTCCGGGCAGGCTTACCTGCGCCATTGGTGAACCGCTCCAGGATGTCCAGTCGCGGAATTTGATCAGCTTCAACACGTTGGCGCCGCCAAGCGACGTGTCAGGATACACCCATGCACCATAATGCGAACCGGTCGATGGATTTAGACGCCCTCCAAGTCCACCGCCGAATGCACCGGATGGAAACTGTATCCGGCCTTCAAGAGCATAATTACTCCAAAGAGGTGTCGGTGCAACGAAGGCGTATCCATACGCTGAGGCAGCACCCAGTCCCTGTAGGGCACCGTTTGTAACTGCCCATGTCCCCAATTGCCCAGTCCAGAGAGACAGGGGATCAGGCGGTGCTGATGTCAGTGTGAAATTATCAGAAAAAACAGCAGTGGAAGCAACAGTAACCGTAATGCTCACCGTTGCAGTATTGGAGGTCAGGGAGCCATCACTTGCCTTATAGGTGAAGCTGTCGCTGCCACTATAGCCGGTTGTCGGGGTGTAAAGGAACGAACCATTACTGTTGAGTGTGAGAGTTCCATGAGAAGGGCCGCTTACCAGCTGCGCCGTCAGGGCAGTTCCTTCAGGATCCGTGTCATTGGCCAACACCCCTGGAACTGCCGGATTCAAGGCTTTGTTCTTGGTAGTACTGTAGGTATCATTAGCAGCCACAGGGGCTGTGTTTGGCGTATATGGCGCATTTTGTATCTTTACGGTTGTTATCAAAGTACCGACCCGTACTTTTATACCGTTTGTGGCAGATCGATATTCAGACGCATTAGCCAGTACGCCATTCAGAAAAATATTTCTGCTACCACCGTAGAATGAAGGTACATTTATTTCTATTGCAGTTTCGGAATCAGTTGCCCCTGAGATGGTAGCAGTCAAAGTAAAATCCGTATCCGTTGCAGTAAACGACGGCGTTACATGAACGGTCGAGCGCTGCTTCCACCAGTCGAATACTCCTACAGAATTGGTCGGCCACACCTTAGGTTTTGTCAGTGCATACGTAATATATTCCTGCTGCACATTACCGTTATTGGATGGTGCGTGTCCGTAATAATTTATCAAAGCACCAAGATCATAATACAGATCAACGCCTGCCCTCATTGTCCAGGAGGTGTGCGTATCCAGGGACTGGATCATTTCGGCGCCACCGTACCATTCGCTTACAGGAAGTGACAGGTGTGAATAATGCTTCCCGGGAGTGGCATATGACATTGTCCAATGGGGGTATGGACTTATTTTCTGTTCGCCCATACTAACTGTCCGGGGTAACTCCTGTATTATTTCATTGGAAACCTCGCGTGTTGAGTTGAATGCCGGACTAACCCATATTCGCGGACAGCTACCTGTCGAACCACAACCGGGCCGGCCATTGTCAAGCCCCGCCAACCAGCCTTCAATATCAATAAAAGAGGCCAGAATAGACGCTGATGCGTATGCTCTGCCATTCGCATATCCCGGAGGTGACTGGTCAAGTGCTTCATCCGGTCCCCAATGCCAATAGTCGTAATCGGTCGGCAGCAATGAAAGATTTACCGGATTAGGCAGGCCGCCGTTGTGCGATCCGATTGCAGCACCAAAACTGGAGACGGCATTTTTCACTCCAGAGATTATCGCTGCTTTATCCGATCCTGAATAAGTACGCAGCGCTCCGGTTGAGAAATAGTATTCACCTTTGACTCCAGCCGTTTTTTCATATTGTGCCGATGACTCAATTGCCTTTATTAAATCGATTCTGTTTTCAAAATCGTGCCTGACAAGCAGTGCAGCATCATAAGGGTAACGCCAGGGACTAAGCCGAACCATGGGTACTTTCATGGTTGTAAATGCCAGATCAATGGCTTTGCGATAGATGAGATAGGCGTACATGGCGGGATCAAAACCGCCGTGCCCGACCAGCGGTTGAAATGCGCCGTGATAGACGATCTGACCTAATCCGTATTTTTTCAAAGTCACAAGCGGACCTGAATCGCCCGTCGCAAGAACCGTAGCGCCATTGGCAACGACCTGCCAGGCGTAGTGAGCGTTATGAATCGTGTGAGCAGGAGAGACTCCTAAAGGAATTTCTTCGGACGTTTTCGGTGTGCGATACAGAAGTTGCCCACCAGGAAAATGTGAGACCAGCCAATCGTCAACCGATTTGATGAAGTGGACATTTTCATATCTGTTTAAGAGCGTCGGGTTAGCCATGCGCACTCCAACTTCATTTGCAAGAGCACAATCGCCACGCGTTGTTCCGTCCGGATTTCGTGTAAACGAAGACGAACCGACTATCAGAAATCCGCCTGCATTAACGTACTCCCGCAGGGGACTGATTTCAGTATCTGCAATAGCTTCCGATGCAAGACTGATCAGAATCGGGTAGCGCGGCGAACCATCCGGATGACGTAACCTGCCCGCCGAAATATCACTATCTGATATTTCCACAAAGGGAGTTCCGTCCGACCTGAGTGCTTCTTTGAGAGATTCATAACCAACAAAATAGTGCCATGAGGTATACCACCACTGGAAACCGCTATTTCCGGTCCCGGTAGGTGTCGGTGCCAGCGCCGGCATCGTTTCGAGTGCCTGAGTCAGTTCTGAAACATGGATTGCCACGAAGGGTTCGGAAGGAGTTGCCGCGAATACTGTGTTTACTGAGACTGCACTATACAGAAGAATGACAAGCCACAGCACTGTGATCAGAACTCCATTGAACGCCGCCTTATCGAATGATAATTGTGAGGGTCTCATGACGACACCCGCCTGTGTTCCTCCGCCTGGGCCACTCGTCGGTCAGTGCCGGAATACTTTGTTCTATTTGTACGCCGTAAATTGCCCAACCCGGGCATAACCCACCCGTCGTGACGTTGAAACTCACGCACCTTACCCGCCTCAAGGAGACGATCTAATATTTCGGGGCGAACCATATCAAAGCGGTCATCTACGTACTTGACTCTAATTAACATGACAATCTCCCTTCAGACAGAGTTTCTGCACGAGAATCCGGCAGGATGTTGTCAAATTAAATTGCATTTAGTATACCAGGTTACATCATGCTGTTTTTATTACAAAAACCTCCAGCACACCTCATTGTCAGGCGAAAACTGTAAATTGTATCGACATAATTTATGGTCCATTTTGACATTCTTCATTTCAGGAAATCACCATTGGCACCTGTTCGGATTTCGGCGCAGGCACAGGTGGCACAATAAAGGAGCCCGAGAGACGTTCTACCGCCTCACCGCTATTCTTGATTGCCACACGCAAAATCTGACATATTTTTTGAATTTCATCCAAACTGACTGCAGTTCCGGTCGGAAGTGAAAGTACCCTTTGCACTAATCGCTCTGTTTGCGGCAGTACAAGTCCTGCATGAGGAAAATAAGATCTATACGGTTCCATTTTGTGACATCCCGGATAGAAGTATCGCCGGGCCAGTACGTTCTCTGCACGAAGAATTTCCACAAGTTGATCCCGCGATATTCCCGTTTTGGCTTCATCAACTTCAAGAACAATATATTGATAATTACACTTTTCCGTATTGTCATACACGATGAGACTGATACCTGGAATATTTCTGAGTTCGAGTGCATAAGATTCGTAGTTCTCACGGTTTACAGAAATAAACTCGGTAATACTTTCAAGATTAGTCAGACCGGTCAGCGCCGAAAATTCATTCATCTTACCATTTGTGCCAACGTAGATAACGTCATCAACATATCCGGAAAAGCCAAAGTTTTTCATCAGGCGGATTTTCTTGGCCAGCGCATCATCATTGGTCACCACTGCGCCACCTTCAGAGGTATTAAAAAATTTGGTCGGGTGGAAACTGAATATTTCCGCATTGCCGAAACTGCCGAGCATTCGGCCTCCACAGGAATTACCAAAGCCATGAGCAGAATCAAAAAGTAGTTTCAATTGATGTGCCGCGGCGATTTTTTCCAGTGCTTCGATGTTGCAGGGCCGCCCCCATATATTTACACCAATGATTCCGGTCGTCCGGGGGGTGATCATTTTTTCAATGCATGTCGGGTCAATAGTATGTGTCCCTGGATCAATATCGCAAAATACCGGAGTTATTTCCTGCCATTGCAATGCATGGGCAGTCGCCACAAAGGTAAACGCGGGGAGAATCACTTCACCCTTCAACTCAAGGGCGCGGATAGCAATCTCCAGCGCAATGGTACCATTACAGAGTGCGATGCAATGCTTCACACCGATCATATCGGCAACCCTCTGTTCAAATTCCTGAACATACGGGCCATTGTTGCTGAGCCATTTTCTATCCAACATGTCGTTGATGCGTTCAAGTAACCGTTTCCTGTCACCAAAATTAGGACGCCCTACGTGAAGCGGTGCATCAAAGGATGGTGAACCGCCCAGAATAGCAAGATCGTCTACTGTCTTTTTCATCTGACACCTCCCCGCACTAAAATGTTTCCCGACAGATGACATCCTCTGCACAGATTCCCATCAAAAGCACATCTTTCCAGATGCCTTGCTTAAACACATGATTTCTGAGTGTACCTTCGACGCTGAAACCAATTTTTCTATAACTGTGTTCAGCCGCAGTATTGTCAGTCAATACACCAAGATGTACCTTCTTTAGCCCCATATCATTGAATGCATATGCCAGCAGCTGACGGATCGCCGACTTTCCGTATCCTTTCGAGCGTTCCTCATGGTCGCCGATAAATATCCGTAACTCGCCATTTCGAGCTACCCAATTGATCTGATGAAGATAAATATTACCGATATGCTTGTCTGTTTCCCGTACGCACATTGCAAGGTTGATTTCGTTGGACGCAGGAGAATTAGCAGCGAAACTGGTTTTATGTTCGAGCCAGGTTTGAGTGGCCTGCTTGCTGGTATAGCGAAATGGTCCACCAACCATCTCATACAGCTCTTTATCGTTGTGCCACATATGCATCCTGTCAAGATCTGTCATTTCTAACGCCCTCAAATAGATTGGTTCATCCATGACTTTCCTCCTTGGGTGTAATAATCAGGCCGGTTTTCGATACGCAGGAAAATACCCGGATGTGTTGTCTGGGTCAGCGCCATTACGGTGACATAACGTCCTATACCCATCAGGATCGTAGATTTGTTTAACGCATTGCAAAGGATACTCGGCGCAGCCGTAACGGCGCTTTGACTCACCGACTCCACCACCGCCACCACCAAGATTGAGTGAAGGAATTCCGCACGATTTAAAGTAGTTCACACCGTACCAGTTAATTGCACCCGTGTACTGTCTTCCCTCCGGAAACGATATATTGAAAAGTGCATCGGCTGCATAGGGTGTGAAGGCAAAAACGGTAACGGCAACAATTTTGCCTGATATCTGGGCACCAACAAGCATGATGCTGTCAAGACCCATCAGAAACGACAGGCATTCAGGAGAAAAATAATAAAATGAATCCGCATGTTTCGATCGGATAAAATCAGTGTAATTTTCTGTAAAAAATGCCGCCAGAGCTGGTTTGTTAAACACCAGATCGGGATTAGTGCCATCCCGCTTTTTTAGTTCTCTTTGCCGGGCGCGATGAAGATTGGCAAAAAGCTGATCCATAGACAGGGTTAAATTGAGGACATAGACGGAGTCATACTGAAATATCTCTTCACGTGGAAAAGTGCCGCTGTAATTAAAAACCGGATTGAGACCGAGAAAGCCGCATACATAGCCATGCTGCCGGGCAAATTTCTTCCACTGAATGTAGAAACCGGGGTCATCACCCGTGCCGACAAATCCGGAAAATCCGAATGGCTTTACAATATCAATAAATCCGCCATATTCACGTTCGGCAACCGGGCAGACAATCCGCACGTCATCGGATTCATAGCAGTACAGGTATGTCGGTAACCCGGTTGACAGGTGCATCGCATAACAATTTCCCCAGGTATGACCAAAGGAATGTTTAATTCCTGCAAGCGCCTGTCGCCACTCAGCAGGTGCATCAAGTGGTATATAGTACTGATGAACTGTCATATTTTCTCCAGGTCAAATCATTGCGTATCACGAGCCGAATTCTCCCTTGCGATATGCTGGAAAATAGTCCGTCGACTCCATGCCCGTAGAGTTTGCAATTTCTGCATATTTTTCCCGGTTGAGTATTCGACCGCAAAAGTATGACGTTCTGGTTCCGGTTGACCATCCCTGTTTGAATTGCGTCAAGCCGTCGCTGCTATCGGTTTTGATACCGGCACCAGCACCCCAGTCAAGGAATTCTACCGTGCCGGCAAAGTATTCTAATTCAGTCAGATAGAGCGCATAAGAAGCGAGAAGCTCATGTCCGGCTGAAGTATCCCCAACCAGATGACCATAACAAACGTCACCCTGAGCGAATACAAGGTGAGCAGCAACCACCTCTCCGTGGTGCAATGCCCGAAACATGACCGCTCCCGGTATGTTCAGCTGCTTTTCGAAAGCACTTCTTGAAAAAGCTCTGATACCTGCCACACGGAATTTATTTGCTAATTCGCCATAGAGGCCGGTCCATTCATCCAGATAGCGGATTGGCTCGGTGCAGACTTCTACGCTCAGGTTACGTAACGCCTTACGGGCATATTTACGATGATGTCTTGAAACTATGACATCAATGGGTTTGGTAAGATCAGCGACATAATGCTCCTTAAACGGAATAACCCGATCAAAGCATCGACACAGCAAATGTTCGTCATACAGGCCGAATGGGTCCGTGACCATGGATACACAGACCAACCTGCCTTCAAACGTTCTGAGGTCTGCGTGAAGTTGAGACCAGTCCTTGCAGACAAACAGCGGATAACACCCCATGGCGTCGCAATGCGGATATCCCGGGATGGAGCGTTCCAGAACCCAGCCGCCGCATTCAGGCAGTTCACGCGGCACACCGAATTCTGCCAGTGATTCTGCATAATCAGGGTGAGCAAAACCTTTCATCATGATGGCATCTCCTTCAATACCGCCGCAGCAATCCGATGCATATCATCTCCTGCATACCGCTGATCACACGGGAGAGTCATTATCTCGGCAGAGAGTCTGTGGCTGCCGATAAACTTTTCCGGCACCACTCCTTTGATTGGCCAATGAACCGGCGGAAATATATCGTACTCAAAGAGTCTGTGTCTGATTCGATCACGATCCGCAACACGAATTGGAAATCCCAGCGGGACCACTCCCTCCGGTAGAGTCGGAAACAGAGCAATCTCACAGAGTGTACTGGCCAGCAGTTTATAATTTTCAACACGCTGCTCAGCTATCAGCGGGTAATTAAAACCGTGCTGCAGGAGCATCCTGGTAAGTTCACTCATGGCGTATGCGCCAATCGGAGCGGTAATTTCCGATTCCTGAAACAGGTTAAACCAGCGTCTGTCGCCGCCGTACGTATCGAACTCCCTGCGAAGAGCTGATGCTGAAAAAGCTTTCAACCACCACTCCGCAGGGGGTGCAGACATTGAAATGTTTACAGGCACACTACCGTGTTTTGTCGTAAGAATACCGCCATCGGGAACGCCAAGAAATTTGCGGGGGCTGAAGAGGACAAAATCAGAATCGTTCCCTGATTTTTCTGTTAACAATGCCTGACATGCATCTTCCAAAAGCCATGCCCCGCGCTCTTTTACCCGTTTTTTGCACTCCACGCTGCAGGGGAAACCGAAATAATCAGTTATAACGACAAGATCATTTGACTGAACCGCTTCAACCCACGCCAATGACGGGATCGCCAGATCATAATCAACCTCGTAATACCGGACCGCAGTGGCATACTCCTCGACAATTTTTAAAACATGATCGCAATAGAATGACGGCATCCAGACGCAGTCCGGCGCTAACTGTTCAATAAGAAGCCGTATCCCCGAGCGCGCATTAGCCAGGAAAACAACATTGTCAGATAAAAACGGAGGGTGCGAATCACGGTGATCCGCCATCGTTTCGAGACCGAACATTCCTCCGATTATATGTCTTCCTGCAGGTGTCAACATCTGTATGCATCATCCTTTGACGTAAGTTGACTACAATCCGGAATTGCGGGCTCACTCATACGACTCAGCTTTGCATCAAGAAGTTCTGTTTTCCATTCAAGCATTGGCTGAACAACCCCCGGCTCTTTTCCATAGCACGCACCGTCCCGTTGCCGCACATCGATAATATTAAGGATTACCTGGCTATCGTGACTGAAGACAACGGTGTTCGAGTTTTTTATGACGAGTATCGTGAAGCGATGCAGACCACTGTTTAATAAATTGCCAGGGAAGTAACCGGTACTTCGAAACAGGCCGGTCTGCATGGGCTTGCTGTTCCGGCTGCCGGTAGTGAAGGCGATTACCCCCTCTGAAGTGTACAGATGCATAGTTATGTGCAAGCTCGCATCGGCGGAAAGGTTCCAATAATCCACTTCAACTTTAAATGGCGTCTGCATAGTCAGTGCTGCCGATTGACCACCCTCCTGCGGCTTCACACATACCCTCCGAAGCCGCACAATATCGTTACCGGGCGCTTCATTTGCGTCATCCCAGACTTCTTCAGACGAGTGTGATGCGTTCACTGATGTTGCTAAATAATTGGTTACAACCTCGGTTGCCGGACCGTCTTCAACGATCTTTCCGCCGCTCACCCATATAACCCGTTCACAAAGGCTGTTAACGGCGGTCATATTGTGGCTGATAAAAATTACGGTCCGGCCTCCCTTGGCAACACTGCCGATTTTACCCAGGCACTTCTTTTGGAACGCAATGTCGCCAACCGCCAGGACTTCATCCAACAATAAAATTTCCGGTTCCAAGTGGGCAGCCACCGCAAAGGCCAGGCGCACATACATACCGCTTGAGTAACGTTTTACGGGGGTATCAAGGAATTTACCGACCTCGGAAAAATCTACAATTGCATCAAACTGACGCCTGATTTCTTCTTTTTTCATGCCGATGACAGCACCATTGAGGTAGATATTTTCTCGCCCGGACAGCTCCGGGTGGAAGCCCGTACCCACTTCCAGCAGAGAACCGACCCGGCCATAAATATCAGCCCGACCGGAAGTAGGTGTCGTAATCCGGGAAAGCACCTTTAACAGCGTACTTTTCCCTGCTCCGTTCTGTCCGATAATGCCGACGATTTCACCCTCCTTTATCTCAAAGGACACATCGCGTAACGCCCAAAAGCTCTTTTCGCTCTGATCAGGCTGATCAGAGCGGCGAAAAACCGACTTCAGGCTGTAGGCGAGCTGATCTGCAAGAGTGTCATGGCGTTGTTTTGCCGTTGCAACGGCATACTGTTTGGACAGTTTTTCGGCCCTGATCGCAACATCACTCATACCAAACTCCTTTAAATCACATCTGCAAACGACTGTTCCATTCTCTTGAAGTAGACTATTCCACCGAGTAATAATGCCACTACCGTAACGAAACTCACCGCCATCATTTCCAAATCCGGACACTCTTTACCAAGCAGGGCCCAACGGAATCCTTCAATTACCCCGACCATCGGATTCAGGCTGTAGAGCAGTCGCCACTTCTCCGGCACCATACTTACCGGATAGGCAACCGGCGATGCGTACATCCATATTTGAGCCACAAAAGGAATAATGCTGCCTACATCACGATATTTCACGTTCAGTGCAGAGGCCCAGAGTCCCACAGCCAGAGCAGTGCCTATGGCAAGAGTCAGAAAAAGCGGCAGTGCCAGCAATCCCCACGTGGGAACAATGTTGTACCAGGCCATTAAAACCAGCAGCACCACGAAAGAGAAGACTAAATCGACTACCGGAGCAATAGAAGCTGCAAGGGGAATCAATAACCGGGGGAAATAAATTTTAGTCACCAGATTGGCACTGCTGACAACGCTGCCGGATGTTTTTGCAAGCGCCTGAGAAAAGTATGACCAGGGAAGCAATGCAGTAAACGCAAAGACGGGATAAGCAATCCCATCCGAGGGAATTTTGGCCAAGCGGCTGAAAATCAACGTAAACAGAATCATATTTATCAGTGGCTGTACGACAACCCAGGCGGCTCCAATCGCCGTCTGCTTATAGCGGGTCAGCACATCCCGCCACACCAGAAAGTAGAGCAATTCCCGATACTGCCAGACACTGCGCAAATTCAGTTGGAACAAGCCTGTCTGTGACTGAATTGCCACGAATGGTTTCTTAAGCCCGTTTTCTGCGGTGAGTTCCATATCGTGCCCCATGTGTCAAATTGAATAGCCGGCGCCTGCTAAAACGTTCTTCACCGGTGAAAAGCTGAAATTATCCAACAAATGACGTATTTTCAGTTCCATCCGTTCAAGATTCAGATAATGCCTGCACCGCGATTTGAGCCCGGCCTTGATGCGGGGCTGCTGCGGATCAATCTCCCACGGATGGAAGTAGACAATTACCGGTTGTTCTTCCCTGGTATTGATCGACTTGATCGCCCGTGCCACTAAAGGAGCCGGAAACAGCCTCAGATAACCGCCGCCGGCAATTGGCACTTGCGAGTGCCATCCGCCGACTTTCAGTAAAAATGTTGATATCGGAAACTCATGTATCTTCCCGGCATGTGTCGCTATTTCATGCGGGAAACGCTTTCCGCCCGGAATGCCATACGTGTCATGGGTAATGGGGAATATGCTGGAATCGTAGGCAAACCCTTCTTCAACAAGAATATCAAGTGCCCAGAGTGACTTGGCTGTGATCGAATAACTCGGAGCCCGGTATCCGTACACCCGTTCACCACAGAGACTCTCAAGAATGTTTTTTGCCTTCGATACATCCCGACGAAACTCTTCAGGCGAAAGACCATAGATGAGTTGATGACCATAGCCGTGACAGGCGATTTCATGCCCCCGGCGATGAATCTCCTGCACAAGAAAAGGGACTCGTTCTGCAACCCATCCCAACACGAAGAATGTAGCCCGCAATGTAAATTCATCCAGCATATCGAGGATCCGCCGGGTGTTACACTCGACACGGAGCGGGTACGTATCCCACTGGTCCGGTCTGACGTGTTGGGCAAAAGCGTTTACCTGGAAGTAATCCTCAACATCTATTGTCAGAGCGTTAATCATTGGCCACCTCAAAATATTTTCTTGATCTCGATCATCGCGCGGTTGACATGCCGGTTATCGACTAAAATGCCCGGCGAGTAATAGTCGTCATAGTTGTATGAGAGCGAAGCGGTCAATTCTTTGGCCAGGATGTAGTTCAGTCGGGGAATAATCTGAAAACGTCTGGTGTAGCTCCCAAGCTGCGGCTGTTCATATTTTTCTGCAGTGAAGCTGACAGTACAATTAATGTCATCAGTAAGCTCATACTGACTACGGACAATTGCACCATATTTCCGTGTCTGCAGGATATTTGATTTGCTTTGAACGAACTCGGAATAGTAGGGAAAGAGGCTGAGGGAACCATTGATAAATCGTTTTTCCGCGGTACCGCTGACAAATACTTCCTTGATGACAGTGCTCCGCGGATCATCATTGTATTTCACACCTGTGGATATAGTGCCGGTAACCGTATCAAATACCTGAGTTATCCCGGCATTCCAGACAAAGCTGTCAAGCAGCGTGCCCCTGTCATACTGGAGCCGGTTTTTTCCTGCCTGGGCATAGACGAATGATTTATCCGCATACTCGTAACGGAAGCCTCCGAGTACCTGATGCTGACTGAAATTATCGATATCAGCCAATTCTCTGGTGAAGGTATATCCCGCTGTCAAGCTGAGGCGTTTTGTTAATTCGTAGGCCATATCCAGGGAAGCCACATGGTCAACCTTGTCAATGCCGCCGGGATCAAAATAGCGGATGTCTATAAAGCGGTATGCTGCTTTTACCATAATCCTTTCAGTAGGGTGAAAGATCAGATTTGGTGACACCGTAGCCTGATTCCGGTCTGACTGGTTGACAAACAGACTTCCGGAAGAGGTATCCCTGGTTGCGTCGAGCGGAACCCGTTGATATTCATCGCTGACGTCAAGATACATTAAATTTTCTACAACGTTCAGATGCCCTTTTGTACTGAGTGAGTGTGCTACCTCGTTTTTGTGAGTATTTCTGGCATAGTTCCGGTAGTCAAATACGTAGCTGAGATCTCCGGTCAGCGAAGGTGCCTTATAACTCATGACAATTCCTGGCAGTATCCGTGTGATATAATCAGAAACACGATTACCAGGTGTTTCGAACACATTATCGGCATACTCTTCGCTGACCGCCAGTGAGGGGTGTGCCTCAAAATCCGCACCGAGTGCGATGGACGCAGCTGAAAAAATACCAAGAATTATTGCGAGCCGTACTAGATTACACATGGAATTCCTCACCATAAATTTCAAAATCTGAACATACGGCCAAACATAGTTCCCATGAAGGATTGCGTACCCTCTTCACTGTGATATTCAATCGGCCTTTCACTTTCAGATGCCGGGATGGTTTCGGCCACATTCCGCATGAGCGTACCGGGGTGTTCCTGATGAGACTTCACTATCTTCTCAAGGTCAGTTATTTTTGCTGCCATTTCCTTAAACATTTTCTGATGATTTAATTCAGACTCTCTCCCCAGATTATCGAGCCGGTTATTTATGCCCTGAATCAGCTCTGAAAAGGCCGGTTCAGAGCGTACAGCGAGGGGCGGCTGAGCAACAACAGGCTTGTCTTTTGCGGTACGCCCCTCCGATGTCTCCCCCCCCCAGTAATGATATTCGAAGTCCAAATCGCCAATGATGTCCTGAACCAGGGCGGCATCGATATTTCTTGTCTCCTCGGCGAATGCCGCCAGGAGTATAAAATCACAGATAATGTTGATCAGTCGGGGAATTCCTCTGCTGTAGGTGAAAATAATATCAATGGTTTCCGGGGAAAAACTGGCGGCATCGCGGTCGCCCGCTTTTTCCAGCCGATGCAGAATATAGTGTTCGATTTCTGATCTATTGAGCGGCTGGATATGGCAGTTGATGCTGATTCTCTGGCGCAGCTGCACCAGTGTTGCCGATGCCAGCGTGTTACGAAGTTCAGGCTGCCCTACAAGAATGATCTGCAAAAGCTTTGCACTGTCTGTTTCCAGATTTGAGAGCATCCTGATCTCTTCGAGCAAATCCTGATTGAGGTTCTGCGCCTCATCAATAATAAGAACGGGCTGATTCCCTTTTATAAACTGTTCAATCAAGAACGTATTCAAGTCCCGCAGCAGCGTGATTTTATCTTTATTCTGGATAGACAGACCAAAATCATCATTGATCATTGCTATCAGCTGTTCCGAATCGACGCGGGTATTAAATATCTTCGACAATATTACATTCGAGAGATTTTTCTTAATGAGGTTCCTGATAAGAGTAGTCTTGCCCGAACCGACCTCACCGGTAAGAAGAATAAATCCGACCCGTTCTCTGATGCCGTAATCCAGATAGGATAGAGCCTTTTTATGTGAACTGCTCATAAACAGAAAATCAGGATCCGGCAGGAGATCAAACGGTTTCTGAGTCAGGTTAAAAAATGCCTCGTACATGAAATATCCCCTTTATGCATTATGGAACCGAAGTGTGCATATCAAAGACGGATGAATTCCGGTCTATATGCAGCACCCACCTGTTACGCATACCCTTCCCGGCAATACCGGTAGCGATCACTGCGAAATTCCGTTGCCGCTTCATTGTAAACAATGCCCAGCATCGGGGCTCCTTTGATGCATTCCATTGTTTCCTCAATATTGTGCAAGGTAACAAGTCCTTCTTTTGCAACCAGTACGATGCCATCGACAATGGCACTGAGCGAACGGGTTTCGGCAAAAGGCAGCACCGGCGGTGTATCTATAATTATGTAACGATCGTGGTAGCGATTTTTCATTTCCAGAAAAAAATCCCTCATCCGCCGGGAGGTAAAAACATCAGCAGGGTTTGATACATTCCGGCCAGCCGGCAGAAAGGACAGTTTGCCAATTCCCGTTCGTATGAGAGCCTTCTTGATATCAACGCCATCAAGAAGGCAATCAGTGAGACCCACCGAATTTTCAATTCCCAGATAGGTGTGGATTGTCGGTTTCCTGATATCTGCATCTACCAGCAGCACTGTGTGATCAAATTCCTGCGCCAGACTTAAAGCCAGATTGAGAGATGTCAGGCTTTTACCTTCTCCTCCTATGGAGCTGGTCACCATCAGCATATTCAGGAATGATCCCTTTTGGGTCAATTTGACGATGATCGATTTCAGTTTGCTGTATTCTTCCGCTGCCTGCGTGTGAGGGTCGTTAACGGTTACCAGCAGCTGGTTCGTCACGGTGATTCCAGGCGTCGTCATAGGCGGTTGCTGGTGTGCTTTAAAAACTTTTTTGTCCGCCGGAATATCTGAGGTTGATGCAACCCTCATTTTTGCAGCCTTCTCAAGTGCTTCCTCTATTCTGCTCATATAGTTTCCTTTCACATGCCGTAATATTGATGCGCTGCTTATTTCAGGGTCAGATTTTTCAGCTGCGATTTAATGCCCGAAGTGCTGGTAATATCCACGGAAAGATAACGCATCAATTCAAGAGGAACCGTCGCCAGAATCAACATAAAACAGGTTGCGGCAATGCCATAAAACCAATAATCACGCCTGCGTGACGCCTGCAACTCCACCTCGTTTTCAATTGTGGGTACCACCGCAAGAATCTGAACACCCAGGGTCTTGAGTGACTCAACGTTCCGCACAGACTTATCCAGATGATCAAGCAGTACGAGGAAGGCAAAGCTTGCTACGAGACCGCCAACAATACCCAGCAGGATAATTTTCACCCGCTTAGGACTGAAGGGTGTGGTAGGAAGTATCGCCGGATCTACAACCCGGAATGTCGTTGCTTTGTCCTGCACCTCCATCTGCTTAGCTACTTCTGACTGCCCATATCTCGCAACAAGCTGTTCATACAGGTATTTTTGACTATTTCTCTCCCGTTCCAGTTCATCAAGCCCTGTCTTGGCAGTGGGAATGCTTCTGAGTTGTGCCTGCTTTGATGCAATAAAGCGCCTTTGATTTCTTTCAGCATCGCGCAATGAATCCAGCTCCATAGAAATTCTTTGCACTTCCGGTGTCGAAACCGCAGCCAAAGAGGCTCGTGCCGAATTTGATTGCATCTGCTCTTTAACAGCGGCAATCTCATTCTTTGTTTCAATGACTTCAGGATGATTATCTGTATAGACAAGACCCAGGTCCTGCTGTTTCTTTTGCAGAGCGGTTAAGCGCGCACTCAGGGGGTCATTTCTTTTTGCCAGATTCTGCATGTTTTCAAGTTGACTGCGTTTTATGGCAAGTTCATTAATCCTCTGCTGTGCCTCGCCTATCTCGGCAAGCACCACCCCTTCACTCTGCGCAAGCAGGCTTCCATTTTCCCTTTTGAAACTGTTTGCCCTGACGTCAACCTCATCAAGTTTTGCCTTGACCGTTTTGATCTGTTCACCCAGAAATCTGGTTGCATCGTAAGATTCTTCCCGCTTTGACGCGATATTTTCCTCGACATAGCGTCGAACCAATGCGTTTGCAAAGTCACGTGCGAGGCGCGGGTCTTTATCACTGAACGAAACGATAAACAGCCCTTCCCTGTCTTTCAGCTTAATATCCGTTCTGTTTTGAAAATCGCGAACCATTTTTTCCTGCTGCCCATTACTTTTATTGGTAAAATCCAGACCGAGATCGTTGAAAACCTTGACTAAGAGTGTTCGACTTTTCAATGTATATGCCAGGACCCTGAGTTTTTCTTCGAATGAGGGGGTTATGGCAATCCCCTTAACCAACTCACTAATAACACTTTTTTCAATAAAAACAGTGCATCTAGCCTCGTAGCGTTCGGGGAGAAAATAACTGGTGATAGCTACTCCGGCCATAATTACCAGAGCCAGCGTTACGAACAGATATTTCTTTTTGATGATCAGGCGAAGATACTTTTTGTAGTCAAAATCAGCTGAGTTATTCATGAGTCACCTCGCGATTCATAATTTCTATCGTTTAAGAGCGTGAAGAATCCTTTTAAAACATTCCTTCCTTAACAATGACGTAATCGCTTGGCTTTAATTTGAGGTTCTGACTCAAATCACCATCATTCAAAATATCCTTTGCCTTAACCTGGATTATCACTTCCTTATCGCCTTCCTTACGCAGAATAGTCGTATCATTCTGTTTGGCAAACTTGCTGAATCCCCCCGCCTCAAGTATTGCTTGCATGACGGTGATTCCATCCCGGTATTCAATAAATTTAGGTGCATTCACCGCACCGAGAACATAAATACTTTTATCCGCGAGCGATGGAATATAGATGGAATCGTTTGATTCAATAGCCATGTCTTCGTGGGTATCCCCGCCGATAAAAAGTTTGTAAAAACCGGCTTTAATCATTGTGCCGTTTCGCAAAACATATGCTCTCTTCAGATCAGCGTTTTTGACATCGCCGATGTTGCACAGCAACTGAAGCAGTGTCGTGCTGCGATTAAGGTCGTATGCTGCAGATTTGACCCCGCCGCCAAAGATATACACCTTGCTATTGGTGATTTCTTTGACCGTCACTGTCACATTGGGGTTCTTTACCAACTCCTTAAGCTTTTCCCCAAGAGACTTCTGCAGTCCCGGCGGCGTATGTCCGGATGCTTTTACGTCTCCTATCCCGGGAATCGTGATTTTACCGTCCGGGCGTACCTTGACTGAAACATTCAATTCCTTAACTCCCCAGACATAGATATCCAGAACATCGCCTTCCCCTATGACGTAGTCACCTGCCTGAACATTTGACGGTAAAAACATTACTCCCAGTAGAAATACCATCAGCCATGTTTTCATCACGCTCTCCTTTTGCTTTCGAGTTAACCCCATGTACAATAGGACTTTTTTCATGCTGAGCTATCTCGCACCTCTCCTGAAAATGACTACCTGAATCGTTTCCAGGATGATCATGCAGTCAAGTGTCAAAGAAAGATTCTTGATGTAGTACAAATCAAAACGCAGCTTTTCCATGGCATCCTCTATAGACGCTCCGTACGGATAACGGACTTGTGCCCAGCCCGTTACACCTGGCTTGACAAAGTGACGTTCCGAATAATAGTGAATGATTTCCTTCAGCTTACTAACGAACTCCGGGCGCTCTGGTCGGGGGCCGACCATGCTCATTTCTCCGCAGAGTATATTGAAAAATTGCGGTAGTTCGTCGATGCGGGTTTTGCGAAAAAACGCGCCCAACCGGGTAACCCGGGTGTCATTTTCTTTCGCCCAGACAGCGCCGGTCCCACTTTCAGCATCCACTCGCATAGTTCTGAATTTATAGAGGAAGAAGTTTTTCTCTCTTTCCCCCACCCGTTCCTGGCGATAAAAGACCGGACCAGGTGAGTCAAGCTTGATTGCCAGCGCAATAAGAGGCAGAAAGGGGAGCGTCAAAAGTATGCCGACAATAGCGCAGACCAGATCCATGATCCTCTTGGCTATTTTGCGAACTCGACTGACGTTAAAACCGTCAGAAAAGATAATCCAGCTGGGATTAATACCTTCCAAAAACAACTTGCCGGTAACATGCTCATAGAACGTAGGAGCATCCATAACCTCGACTCCCGCCAACTTGCAGGCCATAACCTCCTCAAAAGGAAATACGCCCCGCCGCTCGGAGAGTGAGACAACTATTTTATCCACTTTCTCACGCTTGACAGTTTCAAAAATCCCGTCGTTATTTTCAAGAATCCAGTCTGATGGCACATCGGATAATTCGTCAGAACATCTCACGTAGCCTGAGAGCAGATAGTTTTCATCTGATTCCGGGATAAGTGCCCCCATATTCCCGGCAGTTGCACCAACACCAAGGATCACCACACGCCGGGCAAAGCCCTGGCATTTCACATAAAACCGATATGCTGCATGGCATATGAACTGAAATATTCCAAAAACAATGATTGTTGAGGCCAAAAAATCGCTGCCGAATATTTCGGAATCATTTGAATAGGTCAAACACGAAAAGACAAGGCACGACACCCCAAGTGAAGCCCCGATTTTGACTGCGATATCTCTGGCACGTAATTCGTGATGGTTTTTGTATATTTCAACAATGAAAGATAAAAACACTACAATCACCACGAACGTGACAATCCGCACAGCTCCCAGTTCTACAATATCCATAACGGTTGGAACCGTTCCGTACCTGATCGGAATTGCTGCCAGAATTGCCAGAATGGCCGCTATGACATCGCCGACAACCAATAAGATTATTCTCTTGTTCTCTTCCATCTGGGTACTCCTTAACCTTTATCTCCCCGGAGACTCAGTTGAGTTCAGCCAGAAGGCTCCTCGCCTGTTGAACCCCCGGAAAATTTTGAGCACGAAGAGCAATCTGCAATCGTGCAGATGCCTGTTTTTTGTCGCCTGAAGCCTGGTGAGCAAGAGCAAGGTGATAATTGATCGTCGGGTCATTTGGAAGAAGCGCTACTGCTTTTTCCAAATATGTGCGAGCCTCCGGATACCGATTGTTTTTGAATAGTGCGAAACCAACCGTATCCATGATTCCGGGATTTTCAGGTTCCAGAGCAAGTGCACGTTCAGCAAGACGGAGGGCTTCTTCTTTCGTTCCGTAGCCTTCAAGATACAGGTAGGCAATATTATTGAGGGGGGCAGCATATTTTTCGGATTGCATCAGAGCGGCACGATACTTTGTGATGGCTTCTTTTTTTCGGCCCTGCGCCTCAAAAAATGTTCCGTATGCGAAATATCCAGGAGCGTATGCGGGGTGTTTTTGTACAAGTTCATCGCAGGTTTTAAGGGCCATAGCATGATTGCCTGACCGGGAATACCTGGATGCAAGCGCGACAAACGCCTCAGGTTTTTGAGTTTCCCTGGCTTTGAGATACCATGCAAGCGCTTCACTATCACGTTTACCAGACTCAAGAAGTGCCGCAGTTCTCAGCATCGCCTTTACATTTCCCGGCATTTTCTGCAATACGTCTGCATATTCATGCAATGCCCTGGCGGTGTCGCTGATACCGGCATAGTAAGCTCCAAGCATGAAATTCGGGGCAACGCCGGTATGATCACTTTCTTTAGCTTTATTGAGATAGCGAACCGCTTCGTCCGGTTTATTATCTGCAAACATGATCCTGGCGATGCCGCAATAGAGAACTGCATCGCTTTTTTTATTCTCAATTCCTTCATTCAATATCGAGACTGCTTTTGCATGATTATGTTTGGAAAAATAAAATGAAGAGAGGAGTAACCGTGAATTGAGTAATTCCGGCGCAATATGGACTGCTGTTTTAAGATCCGCTTCAACTTCTGCATTTTTCCCCTGACTAAAATGCACCATCCCCTTTTTAAGATAGGCGTCAATAAGTTTCGGGTTGATTTTTGTTGCACAATCAAGCTCTTTCATTCCCTCTTCATACATGCCCTTTGCAATATACGCACTACCCAGCATGCTATGCGCCAACGAGTTGTTTTTGTCTGTATCAAGAAGCTTGGACAGCTCTGTTATTGCGTCATCAACGCGTTTCTGCTGCAGATAAATTGTTCCGATAATAAGGCGGGCTTTATTGAACTGCGGCGCCCGATCAAGAATCAATCTGAATTGGTTTAAAGCACTTTCCAGATCTCCATTGCCATACAGACTGAGACCAAGAGAAAGGTATCCGGACAGACTCGGCTGGATTTTATTGGCATGTTGTAGCGATGAAATAGCTTCAGGAAATTTCCTCATACGGTATAAAACAAACCCTTTTAAACGGTACCCTTCGGCCTGATTGGGAAATCTTGTTATCAGGTCACCCGAAATTGTTTCGGCGATGGAAAAATGTTCCATTTCAAAGTGCAGAAGCCCGGCTTTATACGGTGCAATGGGATCATCCTGGTTATTTCCAGCTATTTTTTTGTAGAGTGTGAGAGCCTGTACTTTATGACCGCGCGAAATTTCTGTATCAGCTAAAAGATACAGTGCCCGGGCATTTGTTGAATAAATCCTAAGAATTTCTTCCAGCAGTGCAACGGCAGATTCAAGCCTGCCCTGCCCTACATAGAGTGCCGCCAGTTCCAACTTTACAGTCAGTTTTTCAGGATTTTTCTGCAGCGCCCGCAGAAAATATTTTTCTGCTTCCTGCGGCATTTTTTTGCTTCGATAGGCGTTACCTATAACCTCAAGCGCCTCGGGTGAGTCCGCCTGTTTCTGTAAATATTCACCGGCATTGCGTATAGCCATATCCGGTTTTCCGAGACTGTTGTACAGCATCGCCAGATCAAGTTGTATGCCCGGTTGATTAGGGTTCTGCAGAGTGATCTTCTGGAATTCTTTTTCAGCCAATTCGTATTTTTTTTCAGACTGGTATGCTTTGGCCAGTTGATAACGTGCATCCAGATAGTTCCGGTTTTTCTCCAAGGCATCTCTGAACAGGACAATAGCGCCGCTCGCTTTCCCTTCGTGCAGTAACTTTACTCCGTCAGCATACAGTTCCTCGCTGGTTTTGCCGGCACACCCTGCCATACCGATACATAGCGCCAGTATAAGTGCAATTATTCTATACATAGCGATATCCTCCGAAAACCTCTGATTTATTTATCCTGACTCGATTACCGCACGTTCATTTCAATAATATAGTAACCACAGAGTGTGCCATATTGTTACACAGCAATAATCTCTGTAAATACAGCTTAATAGACTACTTAATACCTGCTGTTTGCATGTTACGTCAGATTTCGTTGTGAATGACTGGTTGTGAGAAACGCGGGATGTTGCAGGAAATAGGCTGGCAGTAAAAAAGGTGACCGATGTTAAGAGTGTTGCGAAAAACTTTCTACGATTATTCAGAATTCCATACTGTAATAATTCCGCACTGAGGTGTCGGAGTTCTTTACGCATTCTCGATACACCAGAACGGTATATACTATTATCTCCAATAATATTAATATGTTATAAGTTGGCACATTGGTTGCTGTCTCTTGTTTCAGCATCAGCCATGTATGGTTAGTTCCAACGCAATCAAGTCAGGAGGCCGGGTATGCCAACCAACGCGAAAATTCTATTGGCTGAAGATGATTCAATAGCAGCACGACATTTGAACCTGGCGTTATTCCGCATGGGGTATCACGTCACCACTGTTGTGCAAACCGGAGAAGACGTTGCCGAAGCGGTCTTTGAATATCAGCCTGACATAATTCTGATGGATATTACTCTTGGCGGGGAGATCGATGGAGTAAGTGCGGTACAAAAAGTACATGCCACGGTTGATATACCCGTAATTTATATAACGGGAAATTCTGACAGCATGGTATTTGAGCGTGCCAAGCAAACAGAGCCCTACGCTTATCTTGTCAAACCGTTTGAACTCTATCAATTACAGAATGCCATTGAGATCGCACTGTTCAAGCAAAACTTGAAGAAACAGCTGAAAGAAAGTGAAGATAAGTATCGAACCATATTTGAGGTAAGTGACAACGCAATGATGGTGGTCGGTGATGATTCAACAATTATGATGGTTAATGAACAGTTCGAGAATCTTACCGGGTATGCCAAGGAATCGGTGGAAAACATAAAGCACTGGACTGATTTTTTTGATCATAGCGAGCGTTCAAGGCTGGAGGTGCGACTTCGCCTCGAAAACAGTGACACCTGCTCAGCTCTGAATCATTTTGAATCACTACTGATTGACAATACCGGTGTCACAAAAGTTGTCTATACGAATGTTAAAAAAATTCCAGGTACTGCCACCAGTGTAATTTCTCTGAACGATATTTCGGAACTTAAACTGGCTGAAAAAGAAATACGGCTATTAAACAATGAACTTAAAACCATCAATTCGGGACTTAACCAGGAAATAGCTTTGAGGGAAAGAGTTGAAAAACAGCTGCGTTACAAGGCCACGCATGACCACCTGACCGGCCTGCCCAACCGTGTCCTGCTCTTTGACCGCATGAAACAAGCCTTTGCATTTGAAGCACGCCACAATACACTTATTGCACTTATGATCCTCGATCTCGATAATTTCAAAAACATCAACGATACTCTGGGACATCTTTCCGGGGATATTCTTCTGAAAAAGGTAGCATTAGGGTTGCAAAAATGTGTGCGCCAATATGACACCGTGGGCCGACTGGGTGGTGACGAATTTGTCATCATTATTCACGATGCCGAAACGATACAGGATATCATCACATTTGCTGAAAAGGTACAGTCCGTCTTTCTGGAGCCGTTCAATATACTCGGACAGGAATCATATGTGACGACCAGTATCGGCATAGCAGTGTATCCGCTCCATGGGTCCACAATTGAAACACTACTGAGAAAAGCTGATATGGCAATGTATGTTGCCAAAAAAGAAGGCCGAAATACATTCAGATTTTTCTCGGAATCAATGGATATCAAGAGCGGTAATCAACAGCAGAGCATGAGAACAAAACGTCGGGTTGCCCAGAGCAATGATGCCGTTTTAAAAAAATTCATGTCAGAGAATGAAGCAGAATCCAACAACATCGCACTGTTACACTGACGAGGTGTATCATGAAATCCCCCGGAAACAATAGTCACCTTAAGATACTCGAACACATCCCGATTTTTTCATGCCTTCTTCCGGCTGAGCAATCAATGCTCAATCAGATTATCAAAGAGAAGTGTTTCAAGAAAAACGCCATCATTCTCATGGAAGATGATTCAAAGAGCTTCATGTATGTTATTTTTTCCGGAAAAATTAAAGTTGTACGTATAAACCCTGACGGAAAGGAACAGATACTGGTCATTCGCAAGCGTGGTGATTTTTTCGGGGAGATGACGCTGTTGGATGGAAAGTCTCAACCGGCTACAATTGTTGCAATGGAGGATGCGTCGGTGGGGCTGATCCTGAAAAGTGACTTCGAACAATACTTCATGAAAGATTCAATAGCGTTAAAACAAATTATTTCCCTGCTCTGCGAACGCCTGAGAGAATCATGGGCAATGTTGCGGTTATTATCCCTGCCGGATGCTGAAAGCAGGGTTCGAGCAGTTTTGGCACATATAAGTTCTATTTACGGCATCAATGATGTACGCGGTGTCATGATTCCATTCAAGCTGACCCATAAAGAAATTGCCGATTTTGCGGCTCTTACCAGAGAAACGGTAAGCAGGTTGCTGGCACGGTTGACTCAGTCAGGCGAAATTGAAATTAACGGCAGAAGAACCATTATCATTAAACCGTCATTTTTCCATTTGAATTAAGTCACTACACTTTCAGCCATTTTTCCAGCATTGCAAGCAAATCAGACAATATGAGCGGCTTGGGAAGGTGGTCATTCATCCCGGCAGCAATGCATTCATCACGATCCTGTTTCATCGCATTTCCGGTCAGTGCAATTACCGGAATATCATGACGACGTACTGCTGAAGCCATATCACGAATGGCGGCCGTAACCTGATAGCCACTCATATCAGGCATCATACAATCCATCAGTACCAATTCGTAATCATCTGTTTCAAGTGCGTGTAATGTTTCTTTACCACCTCCGGCAACATCGACATGATAGCCGTAGCTTTTCAGGAGGCGCGGCACAATCTTCTGGGCCCGCGGGTCGTCCTCAGCCAATAGGATACGAACAGATCCTGAACGTTTTCCCTCTTCCATTTCGAGTGATTTTACGTTTTTTCCCCTCTCTCGTTCCGGGAGAGGAAGAGGCTCATTAACTTCGACACTACTCTGTTTCTCCATCACCACCGTAAACCAGAATGTAGATCCTTCTCCTTCAACACTCTCCAGGCCAATAGTCCCGCCCATCATCACCGCCAGGCGTTTGCAGATCGCAAGTCCTAATCCGGTGCCGCCAAATTTTCGTGTAGTAGAACTATCAGCCTGGGTGAACGGCTCGAATATTTGACCAAGCTTGTCGGCGGCAACACCGATTCCACTGTCACGTATTAGAAACATGAGTGTTACCGTATGCTCATCTTCGGCTTCTTTTCGAACCTGAACAGTGACAGAGCCCCTGGGGGTAAATTTGATTGCGTTGCCAACCAGATTGATAATGATCTGGCGCAGCCGACCCGAGTCACCTTTCAAGGTTACGGGAACGTCTTTTTCCATGGATATGCCAAGGTTCACGCCTTTTTCGCGTGCCGAAAGCGACAGAATGTTGATGATATCTGTAATTACCAGGTGCAGATTGAAAGAGGATATTTCCAACTCTAACTTGTCTGCTTCGATTTTGGAGATGTCGAGGATATCGTTAAGGAGATGTACCAGTTCAATACCGGCATTTTTGGCGCTTTCAGCATATTCCTGTTGTTCCGGAGTCAAGTTACTTTGCTGCATAAGCTGAAGCATTCCGATGACGCCGTTCATCGGAGTACGGATTTCGTGGCTCATGGTAGCAAGAAACCGGCTTTTTTCGATATTAGCGGATTCAGCCGCAGCTTTGGCCCTTTGCAATTCATCTTCTATCAGCTTACGCTCGGTAATATCTCTGTTTGCACCACGCTGCCCCAGATATTTTCCCGTACTGTCATACACTGGCTTGCACACGTGGGCAAACCAGCGTTCTTCACCGCCTTTTGTAATAATTCGAAAGTCTATATGGTGCTGATGCACATTCAATGCAGCATCATGATTGATAAACAAGTGGCAGTCGAATTTTTTTCGATCATCGGAATGAATAATCCTTTTCATAAGATCATTATCATGCTGGAACTCATCTTTGCCATACCCGGTATGAAGCTTACATGAGGGAGATATGTAACGCAGAGTGCCGTCCGGAGACAACCAATACTCCCAATCGTAGGTATAATCTGCAATAGTACGATACGCTTCTTCACTTGCCCGCAGTTCCTCTGTCCGCTCATCAACGAGATATTCCAGCGATTCGTTAACCTGTCTGATATCAGCAAACTGCTCCGTCAAAGTGTTTGCCAGTTCTTTGAAATTGCTGATCAGGTGATCTGCTTCCTTGATACCGCTCTCCGGCCAGGCGATATTTTTGCTATCAGTTGCCAGTTTGATCGGAAGTTCGTACGTCAGCGAGCGAAGTTGATTAAGTGTCGCTACCATTTGGCGGCTCAGTAACTCTGCTAAAGCCAGCGCTCCAAGTAGCAATAGAAAAAGTATTGTCAGATTTTTCGAAAAGCTTTTGTAGAGTACTTTTTGAAATGGTGCCACGGGCTGTTCTAAAATAAGTTTCCATTCAGACAAGTTTCCAACATTTGATTCCGAAACATAAAATGAATGTTTCCAACGATTGAAATAAGGAGTATCCGGGGGAACCGCCGGCTGCCACTGACTGATATTTTTTTTAACATGGTTGAACGAGCCGTCACCGCGCACAAAAGGAGTCATGATCTTCTGGTCTGAACGGTTGCTCATGATGACGTTGCCGTTTTTATCAAGCAGTGAATAAATGGAGGAATCTCCAATGACACTCATGTCAAGATGTTCTCGTATCTGCTCCAGACTCAGAATTCCTGCTACGTAGCCGCCATAGTCGCCATGAATAACCACCGGGGCCAGTATTGCAACGACTGGCTTGGGAGTGCCGATTTTTCCCATAACCACTTCCGAGAGCATCGGTGTATGGTTTTTTTTGAGCGTCGGGATAAAGGGCCGATCTAAAAAGCTTCTTCCAATGGTGCTGTGGCCCAGTTCATCAACTAGCGGGTAAAAGGCGGTCGACGTTGCTTTATGATCAATTATTCCAACCCGTAATAAATTGACATCTGATTTTTGCGCCCGTTCCAAATATGGTTGAATCTGTTGTGGTGGTTTTAGAGAAGCCATTTCTGCCAGATTGAGGATAGCTGTTTTTCTGTTCACCAGCCAGGTTTCCAGGCGTTGGTCCGCAAGGCGGCTATCCTTAATCAGGTTTGAACGGATTTGGCGATCGGTTTCAACAAAATCGGATCTACTGTCAATTGCCAGCAATATCAGCGAAGGACACAAAACGAAAAAAATCAGACTATTATAGATCAGTTCACTGTATGACATCCGTGATGAGCGTGTCCGGAGTGAATAGGCGGTAAAGATCAAGCGGGCAACAAGGGCATTAGTAATGCCATTTACAGCCTGTTTTGCGACATAAATGGGTGTTTCGCTGACGGGAACATGCAGGGCCAAGCGATAGAGAAGGTAGACCAACGGCATGCCGACAAACAGCCAATAGAGCATATCCGCTAACACCATACCAATTTTGTGACGCCCCAGCAGCCAGCCGACAACGGCAACCTCAGCAGTCATAGTAATGATGGCGTAGGGGTGGTTCCAGAGGATGTAGGTGTAACTTGCAATGACTGCGGCCGCCAGAATACCACGGCTAAGTCCGAAGAACTGCAAAACCAGCAGCGCAAAAATACTTCCGAAAACAACGTCAATATTAGGTAATATCGGGTAATTGAAATAATTACCCGCAAGACCGGCAGCAACGAGTGCCAGGAACAGGGGAATATTGAATTTAGCGAATATGGCAGAGTATAAACTCAAATTAGCCCCTTCTCCCGCAGGTCACCCACGTGCGATTTTATCAGCGGCAGTTCTCGTTCAAGAGCGAGTACGAGCTCAATGACGTTGTCGTGATTGTCCAAATTTGCACTTTCCTGAAGTCCGGCGTAAATTTCGGAGAGTTTCACTAACCCCAGGTTTTTGCTCCCCCCCAGAAGGTAATGCGCTGTTTTGTACACTCCTGAAAAATCATTCTCAGCGACAGCCGCGTAGAGTTCCGGGATATTTTTTTCGATGGTTTCCAAATATGGCTCAACAACTGCCGGAACGAACTCTTTTCCGGTTTTTCTGAATATACGCAGCAGATTTTGCAAACGTGAAGCATCAAACATAGTACAGGACGAATCTATACAGATACTTTCTTCAGGAAGAGATACAGGCGCAAAAGAAGAAGAGTGCCGCAACGGAGTTGACCAGCGAGAGAGAATATCTTCAAGCTTTCCGGAGCGTATCGGTTTGCTCAGATATTCATCCATCCCGGCGGCAAGACATTTTTCCCGGAACCCTTTGATAGCATTAGCAGTGAGAGCAACGATAATGGTGTGTTCTTTACCGCCCTGCAATCGCCGTATCTCGTCGGTAGCCTCAAAACCATTCATGTCCGGCATATTGCAGTCCATAAAAACAAAATCGTAGTGATTCTGGCCTACCATTGTCACAGCATCCCGTCCGCAGGAAACCACATCTACCGTACAACCGATGAACTGCAGCATGGTGGCAGCAACAATCTGACTGGATGGATTGTCTTCTGCCACAAGAACGCGTAGATGGTTGAACGTATTCAGGGGGCGACTTCCTTCCCGTTCACCAGTGCTGTTTTCAACTTTCACTGCATTTCTACCATTGTTTCTTTGCTGCGCATAGAGAGAAACAAGCGTAATAGAATCTATCACTCGACGCTGATGAAACGGTTTGGATAAAAACACTGAAAAAATAGCGTCCGGGAACCCCGGCGACCGACCTGTGTCATGGGTATGTTGCGAAACCAGTATAAGCTGGGTATCGCAGATACTTTCATCCGCCTTAATGGTTCTCCCAAGGACCACACCATCAGATCCCGGCATATTTTGATCTATCAGGGCAATCCGGAAGGGATCATTGTCACGCTGAGCATTCTTCAGAATTTCCAGGGCTGATTCTCCTGAATGGGCCAGACTGCAGCGTAATCCGCGAAAAGAGAGGTATCTGGCAAGAATCAGGCGATTCTGTCGTATATCATCCACCACCAAAACGCGAATACCAGCCAAGTCAGACTGTTCCGCCGGATCTGGTGGATATGACGTATCAAACGGTAAGGCAAGGGTAAACCAGAAGGTAGAGCCTTTGCCAACGCGGCTGTTTACACCTATTGTACCACCCATTATTTCTACGAGACTTTTGCTGATAGCAAGTCCGAGACCGGTGCCGCCACTTGTTCGATATGAGATGGAATCAACCTGATAAAATTTCTGAAACAGGAGCGGAAGTGCCTCCTGTGGAATACCTATTCCGGTATCAGACACTTTGATCTTGAGCAGCGTATCGCCACTGCTGATGCCGAGACATTCCACTTCAATGGTTATATGACCACGGGAGGTGAATTTGATTGCATTGCCCGCGAGATTTACCAGCACCTGTCTGATCCGCCCGGCATCTCCGACAAGGTGCGTTGGTATCTCGGGAGAGTAACTGATAATAAGTTCCACCTCCTTGGCAACTGATCTTGGCGCAAGGAGCTCACCGACATTCTCGCAGACAGAGCGCAAATCAAAAGGAGCTTTCTTGATCTCGACTTTACCCGATTCCACCTTTGAAAAATCAAGAATATCGTTAATTATGTCGAGTAAGGTGGCTGCAGAATCAAGGATTCCACTGGCAAAAAGATGCTGTTGTTCTGTTAGTCCGGTTTTCAGGAGCAGTTCGGACATACCGATAACGCTGTTCATGGGAGTACGGATTTCATGGCTCATGGTGGCAAGAAAATCACTTTTTGCCTGATTGGCGGTTTCAGCTTTATTGTGTGCGGCAATGAGCTCATGAGACTGGAGCTCTATAAGCCCCTGGGATGTTTTCAGTTCACTCATAAAGCGTAAAATCTTTTCATCTGCCAGATGGCGATCGGTAATGTCACGCACGATTACCAAAACTTCGTCGGTATCGCTGCGAACCGAACGCAGTTCCAGGTAGTGGCGTGTACTCTGTGCCGAGACATTAAAGCAAAGCTGCACTGCATCAGACTGAAGACCAAGTTTTATGTCATTGCAGCTGCCGCTTTCAACTCCGGGCAACAGCACATCCGTGATTTTTCTACCAATCAGGTCATCAGGAATAAATGAAAACTCAGTAGAGTCGGGTCGCTGGCAATAGAGAATCGTGCCGTCATTCTGGCAGCGGAGAATAAGATCAGGAATGGCTCTCAACAGGGTAAGCGTTTTCATCTCACTCTGCAAAAGTTCCTTTTCCATTTGTCTCTGGATGCGTTCCTGATTCTGCTTGTAGATAGCCATTTCGACAAAGTGCTTGAGATGATTGAGATTAACCGGCTTTTCCAGGAAGGCAAATGTGTTTGATATTTTTGCCCGGTAAAAAGTCGCATCATCTCCATGTGCAGTAAGAAAGACAATCGGTATCTCCTGCCCTGCGCAAATCCGGTTGGCAGCAGTAATCCCGTCCATGCTTCCTTTCAAGGTAATATCCATAAGGATAAGATCGAGAAGTACGGTCGATGCCGTTTCGATGGCTTCATCACCATTGTCAACAATTGCAACGATATCGTAGCCAAAACGATCAAGTGCTTTACCAAGCATCCTGGCAGCATACGGCTCATCTTCAACAATCATTATCCGGTATTTACTCATCTAATTCACTCCACCGTAACACTCTTTGCCAGGTTCCTCGGTTGATCAACGTCTTTACCTTTTAATATTGCAAAGTTATATGCTAAAAGCTGAAGTGCTACTGTAAATAAAACCGACGAAAGCGCTTCTCCCGCCCACGGAATCTGCAACGTAAACTCAGCTCTCCGGCCGGTTTCACTATCCCCCTCGGAACACAGGGCAACAACTTTTCCACCACGGGTGATAACTTCCTCCATGTTGGACCGGACCTTGACAAGGTGTCTGTCATTCGGAGCCAGAATAAATACCGGCATCTCCCTATCAATCAAAGCGATTGGTCCATGTTTCATTTCGCCTGCCGGATATCCATCGGCATGGATATATGAAATTTCTTTCAATTTGAGGGCGCCTTCAAGCGCAATCGCATAACTGATGCCGCGTCCCAGATAAATTGCATCCCAAGAGGTCAGATTTTCACACGCAATCTCCTCTATCTGGGGGTCAAGCTCCAAAGTCTTTTCAACCAAGGTCGGTAAGTCACTCAATGCAGCAATCATTTCCCGACCCTTTTCAATATCGATAGTGCCGTTGGCGCGACCAAGACGGATAGTCAGCAGATAGAGGGCAACAAGTTGGGTAGTAAATGCTTTGGTTGAAGCAACACCGATTTCCAATCCGGCATGCGTATAAATGACACCATCAGATTCACGGGGAATAGAAGCATCAACAACATTGCAGATTGAAACGATGTGTGCATCTTTGCTCCTCGCTTCACGAAGCGCAGCGAGCGTATCAGCGGTTTCTCCGGACTGGGAGATCGGTATTACCAGCGTTTTTCCGGAGACAAGCGGATTGCGGTAACGAAATTCAGAAGCAATCTCAACATCTACCGGTATTCGGCAATGCTCTTCAATTAGATATTTCCCGACAAGACCCGCATGCCATGAAGTACCACACGCCACCATGCAGATCCGTTCATACGAGTTTAATTCGACGTCACTCATGTTCAGCCCTTCAAGCAGAACATCACCGACATCAGCCAGCAGGCGACCGGCGACAACGTTCCTGATGGCCTGCGGCTGTTCATAGATCTCTTTGAGCATAAAATTCGGATACCCGTTTTTTTCGGCCTTCATTGGGGACCAGTCAATAAATCTCGTCTTTTTTATGATCTCTTCACCATTTATTGTACTGAATTTCACGCCCCCATTTCTGAAAACCGCCATTTCTCCGTCTTCCATTATCACCATTTCTCTGGTGTTGGAAATGATAGCCGGCATATCCGAGGCCACGAAAAATTCCCTCCCCCGTATTCCGACAACCATTGGAGAACCGCATTTTGCTGCAATCAGTGTTTTATCGTCTTTCTGACTTAAAATGCAGAGAGCATACGCTCCCTGAAGATCTTGCAGAGCCAGTTGTACCGCTTCTTCGAGAGATGCAGAAGATTTGAGTTTTTCATCAATGAGGTGTGAAATAACTTCAGAATCAGTATCAGAAGTGAATATATGTCCCTTGGTGGTTAATTCATTCTTGAGCAGCAGATAGTTTTCGATGATGCCATTATGCACAACAACGACTGCCCCACCCTTGTGTGGATGGGCGTTTGCCACAGTAGGTTTTCCATGTGTGGCCCAGCGGGTATGACCGATACCGATTGTACCGTGCAGCGGTTGTTCCTTAAGAAGCCGCTCAAGATTTATCAGCTTTCCGGAACTGCGCCGGATTTCAACATCACCGTCATCCATAGTGCAGATTCCTGCGGAATCATACCCTCGATATTCCAGCATTTTCAGTCCACTCATGATGACAGGTGTGGCGTCCTGATTTCCCATGTAGCCCACAATGCCGCACATAAGATTTCCTCCTTTTCCGTCGCAATACGTTCCTGCACCTGCAATGAACGTTTTACATATATCGTGCCAGAGGAAACCTGCATAACAATGCTTTAATATCGATATGTTATGAGTTTATCGCTCAATTATCCATAATAATTCTGATCGACATAATCGGCATGGGCTTCAGCATATCGTGATAATCGCAGTACTTACACCACATACACATGATGTTACATTTTTTACTAATGTCATATTTGTAACACGAATATCGTATTAATCCGGATTACCAAGCCGTTTACTGAGAGTCTGCCTGGCAATACCAAGCAGCAGCGCTGCAGATCTCTGGTTGCCACAGGTCAGGTTCATTGCAGATGAGGTCAGATAGTCTTCCATTTCCTTAAGGGTCGGAAAACGACCGAAAAAACCATATAATGCATCGTCTACGTCCTTGCTCGGCAACAACAGTGCTGCACTTGTCTGGCTGCAATCCGCCCCGTACAGACCGACAAAGCAGTCAAGTGTCAACAAGCCGCTACAATGGCGGGCAACGGCGTCAAAAACCATTGCGTGAAGTTCGCGTACATTCCCTTCGTAATGATAGGTAGAGAGCAGCGCCGAGACTTCCCGTGATGGTACCGGCCTGGTTTTATTGAGTGACTTTGCAGCTTTCTCAAGAAAATGATCCAGTAAGGCCGGAATGTCTTCGCGGCGATCCCGAAGCGGTGGAATCTGGATCTGATGAGCGCAAAGCCGGTAGTAAAGATCCTTGCGAAACGTATTGCCGGCAATAAGGCTGGAGAGATCGTGATTGGTGGCTACGATTAGCCGGGCATCGGTTTTTTTCAGAACGTCTGAGCCGACCGGGTAGAATTCTTGTTCCTGGATAAGTCGCAGCAACTTTATTTGAGAAGCTTCATTTAAATCGCCGATTTCATCCAGAAACAGGTTGCCGCCGGCAGCCGCACAAATAAGGCCGTCACGAGGTTGGTCAGCACCGGTAAAAGCCCCCTTTTTATGGCCGAACAGAGTATCAGAAAACATGTTGTCATCAAGCCCGGCGGCGTTTACCGTAACAAAGGCTCCCTTTCTGCCGCTTAAGACACCTATTGCCTGGGCAACCAGCTCCTTGCCGACACCTGTTTCACCCGTAATCAATATCGGCTGATCAGATTTAGCAATAACCTCAATATACTTAAAAAGGGCCCGCATCTTTTTGTTGGTCGTAATAATGGCATCAAACGCCGCAGGGTGGTCCAAACGGTCAGTAAGCAGATAATTTCTCAAGCTGCGATTTTCCTGAGATAATTCGTTAACGCGAAGTGCATTCTCGACACTCACCAACAGCCGCTCAATCTCCACCGGCTTGGTGAGAAAATCAACAGCACCCGCTTTTATGCAGCTGACAGCCGTTTCAATATCTTCCGATGACGTTACAACTATTACGGGTATGTGATGAAAGTCCCGAATCAGAATGGGCAGAAGATCCAATCCGGACACATACGGCATCATCAAATCGATAACAATAACCGAGACAGGATTCTCTTCAAGAAACTGTATTGTTTTCCTGCTGTCCGAGAGTGTCAGGACATTCGTAACACCTTCGCTCTCCAAGGCAGTGCTATGTATTTCAAGAACGACAGGATCGTCGTCTATCAACAATAACGGCAAATGTGAGCGCATTTTCGAATTCATAATAAAATCCTTTCCAGTGCATGGCGGCGTGGTGATGTTGTCACTGGACTGTCGTAATCGCCTTTAAACGTTTGCTTATAGTTTGTCGCGTAACTCCCAGAATTGAAGCTGCGACGGCATAATTTCCTTCAGAAACCTTCAATGCCTCCACGATCAAATAATCTTCAATTTCGTGAAAAGTCGGCAGACGGCCGAAAAGGCTGTAGACCCCGGCAGAACCGCCAGAGGGTATACCAGATAGAACCGGAGCTTGATGCTGCCCACTCGCAGAGATGCCGGGAAAATCATCAAGGGACAGTATTCCATCTTCATTTCGCGCGACAGCGTCACTGACACGAGCCTGAAGTTCTCTGATATTGCCGGGGAAATCATATTCTGCAAGTGCCGGAACGAGCTCGGGTGACGCGACAGGAATGCTTCTGCCAAAATGCTGTGCAGCAGTTTTGATAAAACTGTCGAGCAGAATGGCAATGTCTTCGCGACGCTCTCGCAGTGCGGGAATGTGAATCTGGTGGCTGCAGAGCCGGTAATAAAGGTCACGGCGGAAGCGTCCCTCTTTTATACGTTCCTGCAGATTGACATTAGTCGCCAGAATTATCCGCGCCGAGCTTGATTTAACATGGTCGGCACCAACCGGATAATACTCCCGTTCCTGAAGTAGCCGTAGAAGTTTGACCTGTGATAACTCGTTCAAATCACCGATTTCATCCAGAAATAATGATCCATGATCAGCTTTGCTCACTAATCCGTCACGATATTGATCTGCACCGGTAAACGCACCTTTTTTATGCCCAAAAAGGGTATCAGAGAACATGGCGTCATCCAGGCCGGCAACATTTATACTGACAAACGGTCCCCTTACCTTACTTATCCGGTGGATTGCCTGCGCAAACAACTCTTTGCCGACTCCGGTCTCTCCGGTAATGAGTACCGCTTGAGGAGAGCAGGCAATGACCTCCGTATACTGAAAAATTGACCGCATCTTTCTGCTGGTGGTCTGTATATCGGCAAACGCCTCGGCATGTTCCAAACGATCAGTAAGCAGATACTCCTTCAATGACAGAATTTCCTGCTGTGAGTACACGAAAGTAAGTGCATCTTTAACTGCCGTAATCAAGCGCCCGGGTTCGACGGGCCGCACCATATAATCGACGGCTCCCGACTTCATGCAAGCAACAGCACTATCCACATCAGAGGAATCTGTTTCCACAACAACCGGAATTCCGGAATATTCCCTGCAAATTCGAGCCAAAAGTTCCATTCTGTGCATCACAGGGGTCATATCCAGAACAATCAGGCTGACATCATGCTGTTCAAGAAACGGCAGCGTAGCACGGCTGTCAGTCAGAATAACAACGGGGCTGATTCCGGCATCAATAAGCTGTGATCGCGTCTTTTCAAACAGCGGATTATCGTCACTTACCAGCAAAACAGCACTCTGCCTATCTGGTTTAATGTCCATCAGCACTCTCTCCACATCAACAGCAGCATTAAATTTAACTCAGCATACTCTATTTGTAGCGTACTAACTCCCATTGTCAAGCGCACATCCCAAATATATGCTCTGTCAGACTCACCGCTAATTTCAGTAATTAGCAGCAGATGCTCCTATTTTAACAGAGGCAAGAAACTTCACATTATCTTTGAATCATTTCAACAACCCGTTCTGCTCAACATGAATCCGGATGGTACGTATCAACGTAACATCTACACCATGACATACGTTGCCGTAACACTTCATAACCAGCTGTTTAAAAACAACTATTTAAATACTTCCGGCTGGCATGGAATGTGATATTCCCGGTGTGTACCACACCACTTCACAACAGGTGATGCAGATGACGTTTTCCGAATCGCTTCACACCTATCGATATGAATTACTGCTTGCACTCGTGCTGGTGTCGGGACTCTTTGGCACCATTGTATTGGAGATGGTAACTGACTGGTATCATGACGATAACTATTCTCACGGTTTTTTCGTACCGTTAATCGCCGGATACTTTCTCCACAAACGTTGGAACAACCTGAAAACTGCCAACGTGACGCCTTCGAACAGTGGCCTCACCCTAATCGCATGTGCCCTTTTACAGTTAATCATTGCCACGCTTGGCACTGAAAACTTTACCGCACGTTCCTCCCTGATTGTCCTTATTGCCGGAATGGTGCTCTACTTCTTCGGCACTGAAGTATTCAAACTGACTCGTCTACCGATTTTGTATCTGCTCTTTATGGTACCGCTGCCGTACATTGCCTATAATGCACTCGCCTTTCCGTTAAAAATATTCATCAGCCGGGTTTCCGTCGGATTTTTAAAAATAATCGGGCTGTCCGTGGTGCGTGACGGAAACATCATCATGTTCCCAAGCATTACCCTTGAAGTTGCCGACGCATGCAGCGGCATGCGCTCACTGGTTTCCATTATGGCCCTTAGTACCGCCTACGCCATTTTTCTGGAGATTTCGCACCTGAAGCGATGGATCCTCATTGTTTCCGCACTTTTTCTTGCAATAAGTACCAACGCACTACGAGTCATTATAACCGGCATCCTGGCTAACTACCACGGGGCTGCCGCCGCCCGGGGCTTTTTTCACGAGTTTGCCGGAATGGCTGTCTTTGCACTCGCAATGGCCCTGCTGGCAGCGTTGGGCCTGATGCTGCGTGAAAGAACGTCATGAGATCCCGGCACCGTTTCATACTGTTTTATCTTTTGCTCATACTGACCTGGGTCAGCATCGGCACGACGACCAGAACTGCAGTTCCCGTTGCCAGACCGCTGGCAGATTTTCCGATGGTGTGCCAGGAATGGCGGATGACTGCACAGGAACGTTTTACCGAGGACATTCTTTCCGTACTAAAGCCGACTGATTATCTTTCAAGACGGTACGAAGGGTCGACAGTCGGACGGGTCGGCTTCTATATCGGCTATCACGATGGCGGTAAAGAAAGCGGTGAAATTCATTCCCCGAAAAACTGCCTGCCCGGAAGTGGCTGGCAACAGCTGTCGAGTGAACGGATGGATCTTAAAGAACCGCTTGGCACAATCAACCTGGTAAAAGCGGTCTACCAGAAAGGATCAAGTCGTGAACTCTTTCTGTACTGGTTCCAGATGCGGGATAAAACCATAGCAGACGAATATGTACTGAAGCTTGCCGGAATATCCAGTTCGGTCGTTCATGGGCGAAAAGATGCCGCATTTATCCGCGTGTCTGTGCCGTTCGAAGTTGATGAGCAGGAAGCAGCCGCAACAGGAATCCGATTCATACGGGATGTCTACCCGTTGATTCGTGAATTTCTTCCGGCATAACCGGTCATACGTTCCACATTAACCCCAGAGAGGTGCCAGAGTGAACACTCAAAGAAACGTATCAGTTATAGGTCTCGGATATGTCGGACTTCCTGTCGCGGTGGCCTTCGGTAATGAAGCGAAAACCATCGGTTTTGACATCAATTCCATTCGCATCGCCGAGTTGCAGCGAAACCATGACCGCACCGGAGAAGTTACATCAGCGGATCTTTCAGCTGCAGATATTCTCTATACCTCCAGTATTACGGAACTGAAGCAAGCAGATTTTCATATCATCGCGGTGCCCACCCCCATTAACGATGCCAACCAACCGGACCTGTCTCTCCTTGTGAGCGCATCAGCAGCTGTTGGCAAAGCCTTGAAAAGCGGCGATATTGTTGTCTACGAATCAACCGTCTACCCCGGTGCAACCGAAGAAGAGTGCCTGCCTGTTCTTGAAAAGGAATCCGGGCTTGTGTGCGGACGTGATTTCAAGATCGGATACAGTCCGGAACGGATTAATCCGGGAGATAGGGAGCATACCTTCACAAAAATTAAAAAAGTGGTTTCCGGACAGGATGCCGAATCGCTTGAAATAATTGCCCGGACATATGAAAGGGTTGTGACGGCAGGTGTCCACCGGGCTCCCAGTATCATGGTGGCAGAAGCAGCCAAGGTAATTGAAAACACTCAGCGTGATCTCAATATTGCTCTTATGAATGAACTGGCACTTATTTTCGATCGTCTGGGCATTGATACCGGTGATGTCCTGAAGGCTGCCGGCTCCAAATGGAACTTTCTGCCGTTCAAACCGGGGCTTGTCGGAGGGCACTGCATCGGTGTGGATCCGTATTACCTGACCCACAAAGCGGAACGAATCGGCTACATCCCCCAGGTGATTCTTGCCGGGCGACGGATCAATGACGGCATGGGTAAATTCATTGCCCAGCACACTATCAAGGAGATGATTCTCGCCGGGCACTATATTTCCGGCAGTACGATCACGGTACTGGGCCTGACGTTCAAGGAAAACTGTCCCGATCTGCGCAACTCGAAAGTGGCCGATATTATCAGGGAGTTGGAAGAATACGGGATCAAGATCCAGGTTCACGACCCGCTGGCGGATCCGGATGAAGCTCTCCGGGAATACGGCATAAAGCTTGTGGCACGGCACGACTTAATGCCGGCGGCGGCAGTTATTTCAGCTGTTGCCCATGATGACTACCTCCACTGGTCGATACCGGAAATTTCCGCTCTGCTGGTTATTGACCATCCGGTATTGATTGATGTAAAGGGTATTTTTGACACGACAATGGTACAGGATGCCGGGATACGCGTCTGGCGATTATAATCAGAGGGGACCACCATGACCAGCTACGATGTTGTACGAAATGAAATGCGCGCCGCGCCGAAGCGATGGCTGATCACCGGAGCGGCCGGATTTATCGGTTCAAACCTGCTGGAAGAATTGTTGCGACTTGACCAGCAGGTGGTCGGACTCGACAATTTTTCCACCGGCAAACGGGAAAACCTTGGCGATGTTCAGTCGCTGGTCAGCCAACAGCAGTGGAAACGGTTCAATTTTATTGAAGGGGATGTTCGTACTCTCAACACGTGCCGTGCAGCGTGTACGGGTGTTGATGTGATCCTTCATCAGGCAGCACTCGGTTCGGTTCCCCGCTCCATTGAAGATCCGCTGAACTGCAACGACAACAATGTCTGCGGGAACCTCAACATGCTCAAAGCCGCCTGTGATACCGGAGTGAAGCGGATGGTATATGCCTCCAGCAGTGCGGTATACGGGGATCATCCCGGCATGCCCAAGATTGAAGAAACATGCGGCCAGCAGCTTTCACCATACGCAGTCAGCAAGATGGTTAACGAAATGTATGCCCACGTTTTCTCCCGACTCTATGGTCTGGAAACGATCGGCCTGCGTTATTTCAACGTATTCGGTCCACGGCAGGATCCGGAGGGAGCATATGCAGCTGTTATTCCTCACTGGATATCGGCATTATGCAGCCAAGAGACGGTCTTTATCAACGGTACCGGTGAAACGAGCCGCGACTTCTGCTACATAAAAAACGTGGTTCAGGCCAATCTGCTGGCAGGAATGACAGTAAATCAGGAGGCGGTCAACCAGGTCTATAATGTCGCTCTCAACAGCCGGATAACACTGAACGAATTGTATTATATTCTACAAAAAAACATACGGCCGTACAGGGACACTCCTCACGAAAATCAACCGGTTTATCGTGATTTTCGCACGGGGGATGTACTTCACTCGCAGGCCGATATCAGCAAAGCATCCCGGTTGCTCGGCTATGTTCCCACCCATACTGTAGAAGAGGGATTAGAAACCGCAATGGAATGGTACATGAAAAAACTGCCTTGTAACAAACGGACACACACGCAATGGTAACGGTACTTTCCATAACCGCAATCATTATTGCGGTCATGTTTCCGCTTTATTTTATACTGCGGAAAGACACAGTAACCCCACCGGTCCCTCTGTCTATTGCAGTTGTGCTGGCTGCCGTTCTGGAATTTTTCGACCTGCTGTTGTTGAGTAACCCTGAGCAATTCTATTTTTGGAAGAAGTTTTCTCTTACGGCCGAAGCGGCATTGCTGCCGGTCTGGCTCTGGTTTGCCCTGACCTATGCACGGCAGAACAAAATACTAACCATCTCAATGCCGCTCCGGTTCCTGCTCACAACATCACCACTATTGATCTGTGCTGCGCTTATATTTCCCATCCGGTCCTTTGTTTATTCTCCTGATTTTACCAGTGAGAACGTTATCTTTCTGAGTAAATACGGCTATGTTTTTTATCTTATTATGCTTTTCTACCTGGTTGCAGCACTGATTCAACTCGAACACACTCTGGCTCACACGACTCTACCTTCCCGCTGGAAAATCAAATTCGAGTTACTGGGAGCCGGGGCTTTTTTGGCAGTACTGGTTATATTCTACAGCCAGGGTCTTCTCTTTCGTACGATCAATATGAACCTGGTCCCGGTGCGCTGCCTTGTCCTGATCGCCGCCATAGCGATGATGATGTATTCTCGACTCAAGCGCGGAAGCGGCACTGTCAACGTCCATGTTTCCCCGCAATTTGCCTGCAAATCAGCGGTGTTTCTCGCTGTCAGTATCTACATCATCTTTCTTGGACTTGTCGGTGAGGGACTGAAGTACTTTGGTGACGGGTTCCAGCGCACTCTGATCTTTGCGCTTGTCTTTTTTGCCGGCCTCGGCCTGTTCATAATTCTCCTTTCGGAAACAGCCAAGCGCAGGGTCACGGTCTTCATTCACAAAAACTTTTATCAGAACAAATATGACTACCGCAAACAGTGGCTTCAGTTCACAGATCGACTTTCCGCAGCAAAAACCAGTGAAAACCTTTTAAATTCAATCGTTTCTGAATTTCGTGACACATTTGGAATGGGAACCGGAGCCCTGTTTATCGTCAACCAGGAACGCAATCTGTATCAACAGGCGGTAGAAAGTGCACTGGACAATGAAGATGTAACTTTCTGTGTCAGTGATCCGATTATTGCATCAATGTTCAGCAGTGAAAATATCATTGATATACGGAATGACGCACCGGTGCATAACGACGAGCGCCACAGGATGTTTTTCGACGAAGCAGACGCCTGCTTTATTATTCCACTTTTTATGAATGATGCGGTTGATGGCTTTATCGTGCTCGGCAGACCTCTTAGCGTCGAAGAAGTCTATACCTATGAGGATTTTGACTTGATGAGAACCCTGGCAAAACAGGCATCGTCGGCACTTCTCAATCTGCGCCTTTCAGATCAACTGGCGTGCTCGCGCGAACTGGCTGCGATTGGCAAAGTATCTGCATTTGTTATGCATGATCTGAAAAATCTTGTTTCGTCTGTTTCGCTTTTACTGGAGAATGCACAGGAGCATATTACCGTACCTGCCTTTCAGAACGATCTTCTTATGACTCTTGGAAATACCGTCATCAAGATGAGGGCCATAATCGCACGCTTGAAACACCTGCCGGAAAAAAAATCACTGCAATTAACTCCCGTCGATCTGCTGCAGATGGCCCATGACACCGCAGCAATGGTCACGGGAAGAACATTGGAGGTAACAGGGACTAAAGTAATTGCTGAAGCGGACAGAGAAGAGCTGCAGAAAGTTGCCCTCAACCTGATGCTGAATGCGGTCGAGGCTACGAGCGGAAATACACCGGTAAAGGTTGAAGTCGGAGAAAACGGGAGCCCGTTCATTCGTATAATGGACAACGGTTGCGGCATCACAGCACAATTCATGCGGCATGTGCTGTTTAAACCATTTACCAGTACAAAGAAGCAGGGCATGGGCATCGGACTGTATCAAAGCCGGCAGATCATTGAGGCACATGGCGGCAGGATTGAAGTCGTAAGCAGCGTCGAGAACGGCTCCGAGTTCACCGTCTGGCTGCCTAAAATGCACCCGAGAACAGCTTAAATCAAGGTGTCTATGGAAAAGCTCATTATAGTCGAGGACAATGAAGACATACGCAGCCAGCTTCGCTGGGGACTCGCAAAGGAATACGAGATATTCGTGGCCGGCGATCGCCTTGAAGCACTCTCGCTGATAAAAAAGCATGCACCACACGTTGTTACGCTCGATCTCGGCCTCCCCCCTGATGAAACCGGATGCAAAGAAGGTTTTCGGTGTCTTGAGGAAATTCTGCACCGGGCACCATCGACAAAAGTCATTATGATTACGGGCAATGATGACCGGGAAAATGCAATGAGAGCGGTACATGATGGTGCATACGACTATTACAACAAACCGATTGATCTGTCCGAACTGAAAGTCATCTTAAAAAGAGCTTTTCACCTGGCAGCACTTGAAGAGGAAAATTCACGTCTGCAGAGCAGTATCAATCAACAGTATCTCAGTCCGGGAGGAATCATCGGCACCTCACCCCGCATGCTGGAAGTTTTTTCATCTATCCGAAAAGTTGCCTCATCTGAAGTGGCAGTGCTGATTACCGGTGAGAGCGGGACCGGAAAAGAGCTGGTCGCCAAAGCGATTCACGGCTTGAGTATGAGAAAATCCGGGGCATATATTGCCATAAACTGTGGTGCCATCCCCGAGAATCTCCTTGAGTCTGAGTTATTCGGCTACGAAAAAGGAGCTTTCAGCGGGGCACATACCCGGATACAGGGAAAAGTGGAATATGCACACAAAGGGACACTCTTTCTCGACGAAATTGGTGAGCTTCCGCTAAACCTGCAGGTTAAACTGCTTCGTTTTCTTCAGGAAAAAAATATTCAGCGTGTTGGGGGCAGAGAAGATATTTCTGTTGATGCCCGCATCATTGCAGCCACCAACAGGGACATCATCAAGGAGACAGAATCAGGTACCTTCCGCGAAGACCTCTACTATCGGATCTCAGTCATTCATATTAAACTCCCACCGCTCCGGGATCGCGGAGATGACATCATGCTGCTGGCAAATTATTTTCTACGCCGGTGCAGCAAAGAATTTGGAAAAAAAACTTATCGTTTCAGTCCTGATTCCATAAAACTGCTTGAATCGTACGAATGGCCGGGAAATGTGCGAGAATTGGAAAACAAGGTTCAACGGGCGGTTATAATGTCTGACAGCACGACAATTGAACCCGAGGCCCTCGATTTTTCATTTAAATCAGCCAAAGATGGGATTCTTTCTTTCGCACATATGACCCTGAAAGATGCTCGTGAAATGGTTGAACGTGAAATGGTAGTTGCCGCAATTGAAAACCAGAGAAACAATATGGCAAAGGCCGCAGAATCACTGGGGATAAGCAGACCGACACTCTATGACCTTACCAAAAAGCATCGGATCGATAAAATTTTTAACTAGATTCAAATCCCCCCCACATACAAAAAAGCTGCCCTTTCAGATGAGAGGGCAGCTTTAGTCAAGCAACAGTCGTATTTCGAAATACTTAATTCTTAATGGTAAAGCTGATGGTAGCAGATTGTTTTACATTGCCGGCAGCATCGTATGCTTTGGCATACATGGTATAGGTGCCGTTATGTGCAACGGTTGTCGGCACACTGTAACTGAATGGCGCTGTCGTAAGGGTGTTATCCAGACCACCATTCACGTAGTACTCCACTTTGGTAACACCAACATTATCACTGGCAGTAACTGCAACGTTTACCGTTTTACTTACCGTTGAATTAGCCAACGGAGCAGCGATGGTGACTGTTGGTGCCGTTGTATCGGCCACCACATTTTTTACGGTAACATTTACCGTGGCAGATTGATTCACGTTACCTGCTGCGTCATAAGCCTTTGTGGTAAGAGCGCATGTGCCGTTAGCGACTGATTTACTATCCCAGCTGTATGAGTAGGGGGTGGCCGTATCGGTGGCTTTCAAGACGCCATTGACATAAAACTCGACTTTGCTCACGCCAACATTATCGCCGGCAGATGCCGAGACAGTTACTGTGCCGCTAACCGTTGCATTGGCTGCAGGAGCAGAGATGGAGATCGTTGGTGCAACCGTATCGGCAGCAGTGTTTTTAATGGTGAAGCTGATAGTCGGAGACTGCTTCATATTGCCGGCTGCGTCATAGGCCTTGGCATACATGGTGTAGCTGCCGTTATGTGCAACAGTTGTCGGCACGTTATAGCTGAACGGAGCTGCAGTAACAGTGTTGTCCAACCCGCCGTTCACATAGTATTCCACCCTGGTTACACCGACGTTATCGCTGACGGATACTGCCGTAAAGACTGTTCCGCTGACGGTTGAATTTGCAGCCGGAGAGCTTATGGAAACCACTGTAGCGCTGGTGTCAGCTCCGACATTGTTTACCGTTACGGTGACAGCTGCAGACTGGGCCATATTATTGGATGCGTCGAAAGCCTTGGTGGTAAGGGTGTAGGCACCGTTTGCCACTGAAGTTGTATTCCAGCTGCAACTGTATGGCGACACATTCCCTGCTGCGAGGAGAACGTTATTACTGTAAAACTCTACCCTGCTCACGCCAACGTTGTCGAAAGCGTTTGAAGTAATTGCCACGGTCCCGCTAACGATAGCATTATTGGCAGGTGCAGTCAGGGATACCGTTGGAATCGCTGTGTCCTTAACAACCGATACGGAAACGACACTGGATTGTCCAACATTGCCGGCGGCATCATACGCCTTTGTCATTAACATATATGTTCCGGCTGCAACAGTTGATGTATCCCATGAAAAGAGGTAAGGAGTCGATGTATCAGTCGCAGTGAGAACGTTGTTCACATAATACTCGACTTTAGCTACTCCAACAGCATCTGATGCGTTTGCGGTAATGTTAACGGTTCCACTGACGGCAGCATTGTTGGCGGGTGAAGAAATGGAAGTTGTCGGAGCAGTCGTATCGGCAGCAACAACACCACCGATTATGTAATCAGCCGGTATGGGAGTAGTACTCGCGACGACATCGTCAATCGCGTACCACTGCTCTCCCTGAGATGCAAAGGTATTGTTGGCATTGCCGCCAATGCTGACTGAATTCCAGCCGACTGATGTGTCAGAACCCGGATATTTC
>JAYTVV010000194.1:0-5088 GCA_043743795.1 Geobacteraceae bacterium | reverse complement strand
TCTGCCCCCCCCCCCCAACTCCTGTCCAAGGTTCTCGCTTAAACATTCTCCAACTTACTCTGAATCCATCTTTTCTACCCTCTGCCGATTCGTGAGCATTAGCAGGTCCAGCATCTTCATCCCACAATGATCGAATCCTAGTTTGTTTTTCTTCTGGCATAACATTCCAGACAACTGCCATTGAGACCAAAGTTGCAGCTAAAATAACAAATTTTCGTCCACCTTTTTGTAAGAGGCTCCAAATAAGAAAAATAAGAACCAGAGCCACAAATGATGAGCGTGACCCTGTCAAAATGACACACTGCACAATTACAAAAAAATATACATAGTAAAGAAGACAAATCCATTTGTTTTTTTCAAACCGAACAAAAACATATGCAATTGGTAGCGAAAGTATTAGTGTCGCGCCAAAAGCATTGGGGTCAGCCCAATCAGCACCCACCATACGGGAAATACTCATTCGAATTTGATGGCGACCATTAAAATACTCTTTCAGTGAATGAAGTGAGTAAATAATTGTAGATAGTAGGTATGCTCTAAGCAGCACTTTTAGTATTGCCTCACGATCAGCAATTGCCAGCAACAGCAAGTAAAGTACAACCATTTTTCCATATTCAATCCCCTGATCGACAGCAAATTCAGAAGAAAAAGCAAAAGGGGCCAACATAAAATGGATTAACAGTAGACCATAAACCCATTTGTTTGTTGGCGATCTGGTAATAATTAGTTTTCGACTTAGAAAGGCTATGATTAGCATCAACACAGCGTACCAACGCTCAATTTGAAATCCTTGCAAATAGGAAATCGTTTCCCATGGGCGCTCAATATAGAGAAACATATAGAAGCAAACCATAAGCACAATATGGCTCATTGCCTGCGGAGCTCCCTCTACCATTACTAAATTATTATCAGTATCGATCTGCATGCTTTCCTTGTATCATCAAAAGTCCACCATCTCTGTAACAATTCAATAGGTCTACTGAATTATAGGTTTTTCCATTAGCTACACTTCCTTCATAAGATTTTTACAGAACCTAATTTTACCAGATTTTTCGCGTAGAATCCGATCAACGCTTGATATCCTCAACCTTGTTGGTTCCAGCATGAATTCATCTAATTTTTGCTGCAACCAGGCTTCGGTAGCAGATGAATACTCTTTAGCCGGAACAACCAGAATTTCGAAATCATTTATGTCATGCTGTATAATCTGCATCGACTGAATTTCACGCGCATCTTTGATGTATCGATTAGTAAAACCTACACCCGGAATTTTTTGACCTTTTGAATTCACGAAGGTGTCCGTAACACGCCCCAAAATTTCCTGTAAGCGTGGGAGTTGGCAACCGCACGAACAATACTCATTTGTAACACGTCCGACATCCCCTATTTCATAGCGAATCAAGGGCATTCCGATGTTCCAAAGGTCCGTAAGAACCAGTGACCCCAGTCCGCTATCAATATATTTTGAACTCACCACATCAAGGTGTACTCCATGTGAATTGATATGCATTCCATTATGGGCGTGACACTCCGTCGCAATTCGACCCGCCTCTCGTGCACCATACCAATTATAGGGTGGCTCGCCAAAAACCTCCGTAATTGTTTTATTCTGCTGTTCCAACAATGGTTCAGCAGTACATGAAACGGCAGGGATAGAAAGGCTATACGATTTCCTTTTGAGGAAGTCAGCAAATATGTCCAAAGGGGTTGGATAAGCTTGAAGCAGTTGCGGCTTGAATATTTTTAGCTTTTGGTAGTAGCTCTCCATGATCTGATCGTCAAGCGGCGTCCCTGGTAAAAAAATACAACGGTGAATAAGGAGATTCGATAGCTTTTGCTTTAATGATTCAAAATCAGCAAAATCCTGCAACGCACCCCATAGATACGCAGATTTCATACCCGGTTGATATCCTAGCCATTTATCAAATGCAATCGTTGCACTGCGTTTGCGATACATGGAATCCCAATCGCTGAAAAAAGGCATCGGGGAGGATGTTGTCCCACCGGTCGCGGTTTTTCGTAGATCGGATTCCTTAAACAGAGAACTAACAAGGTGGCTCTGTTCCTGGCGGATAATATCCTTGGTAAGTACCGGGATACGAGCGTAATCATCCCAGCTCAAATGCAGCGGGTCATCAAGGCCAATGTTTTTAAACAATTTTCCGTAGTACCGGGTATTTTTTGCAGCGTAATCTGCAATGAAGCGGACTCTTTTCAATTGAAAACGCTGTATATCTGCAAGAGAAAGTTTATTGAAGCGTTCCACCTCGGCAACATACTTTAAACTGTGATCTTTTTTGAGGTAGTTATAAAGTGGCACAAAAACGTGCGGCGACAAGACATTGAGAACCGTATCGAAATAGCTCATTGGAGCACTTTCCTTTCTCTACGCATAGTCGAGGTACATTTCTTAAAATATCGAAGCAGGTTGATGCTTTTGTCCATCAATTGACAGATCTTTCCGGAGGGTTTTCTGCTAAATAGGGTTATCTGGCTGAGGTACCTTTCTTCAACATTCCCCCACTCATATTTGTAGCGTTCAATCCCGCGCAGAAATTCGAAAGTTTTGTAACCATCCGCTATGGATTTTTCAATTACCATACTGAGCAGCACAAAACCGACACTCTGACGGCCCCAGTTGCGGTCAAAGCCGGTCTGATAAAAATATATCCCGCTCCCGCCTGAAAACAGATACGAGTACGCTATTCGTTGGCCATCCAAGCAAAGAAAATAGAGCCTCAATCTACCGCACTTCAGCAGGCTCGGCATTAATTGTTTATGAAAACGGCGGTATGCGTCCGTTATTGCCGCTGTGGTGATGCCCTTTTGCTCCATACGGTCCTGGCGAAGTCGAATCACATCTGCCAAAGCGCCATCAAGTTCTTTCAAATCTGCAACCTCTTCCAAAACAACTACAACATTTTTGTCCAATGATCGTCGAACATGGCTCATTCGCTGGCGAACCTTTCTCGACAAACCCTTTAAGAGGCCTTCCCAGGAGTCTGGGAACGTCAAATAGGGGCAGCGCTTGTCCGGATCTTGGACTTCGACTATCCCGGGGAGAGAGGCACTCCTCAAGAATTGGCAAAAAGGCGAATCGGAGTCCATATCCAGCAATTCTATTACATCCCAACTGCGCCTATCCTGAAGGAGCGCTTCCAACATAGCCCCGAATACCTCGGCCTCACTCCTTTGACGAGCAAGCCCCCCAAGAAAGTCGGCGTTTCCCTTCCCGCTTCCCAATATGCGGAGCGCTTGCAGCGGTATGAGACTTCTCCATCTTGATCGATACAGCGGCAGGGCTCCCAGCAGTTCATCGGAGAGTGCATCCCGACAAGTGACAATATGCAGTTTACCCTTGCCGTATACCTGCCACCAGGTCACAAGCCACTGGTGGCTCTGAAATGGATTATCAAACGCAGAAAGGGCGAGCAGGTTATTCCATTCGTCGCCCAGCGGTATAAATTCTTCGATTGAGTCAATGATATCAAGTTTCATTTTTGGACCGGGAGACACTTTCATCTTGGATTCAAACGTCATTGCTTCGCCCAGCGAAGGATCTCATTCACCTGCGCTTTTATCTGGTGATAGCGATGAACACTGCTGCCGCGCACCGTTCTGCGATACAACAGGGTGGTATAACACCTGTGTTCCTGCTGCATTATTTTATGCTTGTAGCCGAAATCGCCGGGAAACATGCTCAGAATCTCCAGACCATCGGGAAACTCGCTGAGAATTCTGACAGTTTCCATAAAGAGAATGTTTGACGGCGACTTACTATGGTATGCACTGTCATAACCGGCTTTGAACATGTGTAGAATACGTCCCTCGCGATACATATATGCACCGGCAATCGGCTCCCCTTTATACCAGAGGAGGGAAACCCGGAGCGATCCGCTCTTGGCAAGCAGGGGGAGCAATCTGCTATAAAAACGCCGGTGGTTATCGGAAATATTTTTTATTGATGAGCCGCCATCTCCTTTCCAACCGGAACTCTCCAGCTCAAGAAAGGTATCCCACTGGGCCAGCGCATCGGAACCTTGGTAGATTTCTATAGACCAAGCGGCATTCCGGTCGTACCTGCTCTTCATGTTGTTATAATTTTTTCGTACCTTGGCGGAAAGTCCCGACATATAGTCCTTGAAACTTCTGTCCAGCCTGACTGTATAATTTGACTCGCTGAAGCAGCGCCAACGATGCCTTTTGGCATCGAGGATGTCCGGCGGAAACAACGCCGGAATCCGGTCAAAATCGTTGCAATACTCAAGTTTAAGGAGGTCCCAGTCGGGCCACCCCCGGTACAGCTCGGACAGGAGCAGCGTCTGGAAAACAGCTTCATACCCTATACGCACAAGTGGGCCAAAGTGCATGCAATGAAAGTTGGTCAGACTGGAAAGTATTCGCAATCCTTGACTTGATTTCATCACCAACGGCAATACGCCTATCGTTACACCATGCGCATCAACAATCTGGTAGATTCGAATCTGTTCCGGCGAGGCAAAACAGGAATACCAGAGCTGAACGAATTCAAAGGTCAGGTAATGGGATACACAGCAACTGTCCCGGTACAGCTCATCCCATTCGTCTTGAAGGCTCGCCAGCCCATCGAACGATGAAAATTTCAAGGGATTTTGGGGACGCCCCGCCTTATCAGCCCCACCTTCACGTAGGCGAGTCATGCCGTGTGGCCCGAGTCTGCATCCCGTTCAAGCCACTGCAGGATAGCAGTACGGGGCCAGACCATAAAATAACTGGTCGGCTGGTAGTGTCCCTCTACATACAGCTTGCGGCGTGTAGGTGAAGATGAGACCGCTAATTCGGTTGTATGCTCATCCCGCTTATAATAAAAGAACCGGCCTCCGTTATCTTCAGCACGTTGCCGCAGATAGTTCAGACGCGGGCTGATTGACCTGATCCGGGGATCGAAAAACCAGCTGGCCCCGGTAATGCCCTTGATATGAGGATGCAGCAGCAGCATCTCACCAACAATGCGCAAAGCGTCATCCCACCCTTGCGGGGTGAAGCTGTCACGATATCTGATATCGAGATGGATTTCATAATAAGGGTTGAATCCTCCGAAACGCTGGA